>JAAYOX010000217.1 GCA_012520135.1 Clostridia bacterium | reverse complement strand
TCCAGCGGTTTTAATTCCGCTCAAGTAAAAGTAGTATCCACTGTAATGCGTGTAGCCTTAAGCTCCCAAGAGTCCGTCATGTTCGAAGACCAAATTGTTACCGGTCCTATGGCTTCTCCCGGTGACAGTGGTTCTCTGGTACTGGATAGCGAAGGTTATGCCGTAGGACTGCTCTTTGCCGGTTCCGACAGTGCCTCGGTAGTTAACCGGATTCAAAACGTCACTGAATTACTGGAAATAGACTTGGTTTAACCTACAGATCGTAAGAACGCATAAGGCTGATAATGTTCGCTTCGCTACGGCGGAGTGCCTACGCCGTTGCCGGCAGCAAGCTGCCGACGGCTGTGGCCCAACGCCCGCTCCACGAAACATTATCAGCCTTACGCTTTAAACTGTCTAGAAAAAGCTGTCCTGAAAATTAGTAAACCTGATTTTCATCCTCCTGCAGGTGCCGCACAAGCGGCATGGATGTCTAAGCGATATATCGACAGTCTAAAATGTCCTTATGAACAGTCTCAGTAATTCCTAAATAGTCAGTTCTCCTTGGGGGGTATCAACCAGCTTCAAGATATTCTCTTCGTCCCCGGTAACGGCATTAATATAGACCAGATAGTTCTCTCCATTGAAGTCAGTTATGAATTCATATGTTAATACTTCCCGACCGCCGGTCAAGGGGATTAACGCCAGCCGGCGGGACTTAACCTCCAGGTTGGAGGCCAGCTTTGATTCAGCTTTTTCCGGGGTAAGCTCCGGTTCAGGCAGATCCCGCCGGTGGTGGTTTGCATAATACATGGTTCCGTCAAAACCTACGATTTCCCCATCGTCCAGCGCAACTTGCACTTTTACCTGGTCCGGATACAGCCTAACCTCACCATCTGTGGCGGCATAAACGATCCACCTGGTGTTGTTTTCAGTGATACCGTATGTTTTTTCAAAGCCCTTAAAGTCCCTGTCCTCCAAAAAGGCTTGGGCCTTCCTTTCCGCTTCTTCCGCAGTCAAATTGGCATTAGAAACAGGACGACTGTTTAAGAAAGCCAGCACTTTTCCTCCTTGAGCACTCACATCGGCCATAATTATTCCAGACCGGCCTTGCCCGTCTAGAGTAACTCCGTAAGCCGGTATGGGGCCTTCAATCTCAGAACTCCTAACAGCCTTGTAATTGCCGCCGGCCATTTGGTTTACAAACTGCTCGGCTTGTCTTTCCGCCTCTTCTCGGTCAATTTTTTTCATGCCGGTTAAACCTTTTGGCTCAGTCTCTCCTATTTGATCGGAAAAAGGTCCGTCATAAATCAATACCGGTAAACCGTCGAAACGTTGTTCCATTTCTTTGAAGCCGTCTAATTCGCTACTGACTTGCCTGGTTTCCGGCACCTGATTTCTTGGCGAAGACCTGCCTGTAAGCGCAGCTGCCCACCGGTAACCGTTTTCATGCAGCTCTTGTTCCGTTCTCTGTAACACTCGTCCGTACTCCCGGATTTCCCGGTAAAAACTCTCCAATTGTTGTATTTGTTCATCATCCAGTTCCTGGCCACCGGCGATCCTTTTAGCCATGGTATAGGCATAATCCCCCATCTGGGCCAGGAATTTACGACTGGCGGATAGATTCAAATCTGTAAAGGGAAGTTGCCCTAAAGCACTTTGAGCTGTATTGGCTCTGCTCCAGACTTCCGTCAAAAAAAACACCTGCTGCCTGGAAGAACCACTGACCAGGCCTTTGCCCAGTATCGCTTCCAATTGTTCAACCTGTTCCACAACCGTATAAAAATCCCTTTGATAATTGCTTTCCAGGGCATTAGCCAGGCGTTGTTGATTTCGCCAATGGCCAAACCCCCATGTAACTACTGCCACAGCCAGTAACCCTGCAATCAGCCAACCGTACCATCGACGCATTTACTCACCTCCATTTCCCTAAATACCAAAAACATGATCCCCAATCTGCCTTACAATTTTTCTGGTCCAAATCCATCGACTGACCGGCTTTGAGGGATTCCAAAAAAACAGGGAACCATAGGTGGGATCCCAACCGTTTAAGGCTGCCCTAGCTGCTCGTTCCGCCGTAGCTAAGTCGTTGACCCGCCATATAAGGCCATTCATAACACTTTCAAAAGCCAAGGGCTGATAGACTACCCCAGCCACGGAATTGGGGAAAGAGGGGCTTTTTACCCGGTTTAGCAACACGGCTGCTACTGCCACCTGACCTTCATATGGTTCTCCTCCTGCTTCTGCCGCCACAACCCTGGTCAACAAATGCAAATCATTAGCATTTCTCAAAGTTACACCTGAACCGGTCTGAACCGGCAGGACCATCTCATCCTTTTCCGGCTCTTTGGCAATTAACTGCCAACTTACCATAAACACAGCCGTCAAAAGGACTATACTTCCTAATAACCACTTTCGCACTTATTCAACCCCCTTTGTCCGTCTTAGTTTGATGTGTTTTTACCTAATTTATGCATCGGATGGCAATAGTCACAGGGCATTAATTCCCTTCATAACATAGATTAAGCATCTAAAAAGTCCATTTCTAAAGGAGGGAGATACCTATGCGGCTTAGACCAGAAATTCTAAAACTTTTGGATAGCAGCATCCCCTTTTTGGGCCCTTCCGGGCAACAAATCGTCCGGTCTACCCAAACCTTAGCTGAACTCATCCAAAGCCCTGTAGGGGTAAAAGCCCTGAATACATTGACTTTGTTAACTGCCCCTCAGCCTGCGGCAGATGCGGCCGACAGTACCGCTGTTAAGGGTTACAATCCTTACTCCCTATTTCTGGTATTTTATCTGTTAATACTGGCCACTGACCATAGCCACCCAGGCCAGAGCATGAAGTCAGAGGAAGATACCACAGAATACAAGATCATGCCATTGGCAAGTATCATGAATGGGGAGGAGGATCCATCTGACGTAAACCCTACTTAGCCCCTCCGGCAGGGGATTTGAATGAATTTCGCGAGTTTTTTCCAGGTAAACAAGCAATCTTGCCCCCCTCGGAGAATATACTAGCTTTGAAGGGTCGGCCTAATCCAGGGTTAAACAGGCCGGAACATGTCCATAATAATCCCCCCGGGGGAGAGGAGGTTAATGACTTGGAGGAAACTCGGAAAAATATCGGGGCGGATCCTATGTCACACTTTCTAAACATAGTAGCCCAGCAGGATAATATGCCTACCAACCAAATGATGGCCATGTTTGGTTTATACGCTTTAGTCAATATCCTCAACTTGGCTCAATCGGAAGCACCGGTTTACCCTGCAGCCGGCAAAACACCGGAAATCTCGCCTAAAAAATTAGATAAGGATTCTTTAATGGAAGCGGTCAATGATCTGGTTAAAAGCCAGGGAATGAATGCCGGTGATCTGCTAGGCATGCTAGGAGCTAAAAGCGGTTCCAGTGAGCAGAATCCTGCTGACTTGCTGGGTGCCTTGGGCAAAAACCCGGCTGCGTTAATGAATTTTATGAATCTCTTGACCAGTGCCAAAGAAGCAATGAATGCAGGGAAAAGAGAGGAAAAACCCGTCAAGAAGCTTGAAGAACCTAAGACCATCCCATTTAAAGACAGGGGTACTGAAAAACCATAAGTTTAAGGCCTCCAAACCGGAGGCCTTAAGACTGTCTACAATAAGCTAATCGATGTTAATCCCGGGTTTCAGAGGAGCAGGGTGCGAAAGGCTGGTAATGATTTGCGGAGCAGGCGTTGTTCCCACAGCCGTCGGCAGCTTGCTGCCGGTAACGGCCTAGGGGCTCCGCCAGAGCGAAGCAAACATTACCAGCCATATGTACCGGCAAAAATGATACTTTGTCAAGAACCTTGGAGGCCACGGAACTGTGCCTCTCTATTTACGAAAGAGCAGCAGGAAGAACAAAATAATGAGGACCGGTATGAACAGGGATTTACCGGCCGGCTTCTTTTTACCTAGGCTTTGCGGTTCACCTTCCTTTTCCTCTTCTTTCTGGTCCGAATACCCGGCGGGCATAATATGAAACTCCTCTTTAAAATCCCTTAATAGTCTTTTGGGGTCATCAACCAATTCTATCGACCTCCTTTAATAGATTGACACAATAATTTAGTATATAGTATTGATCCGGGTTATTAGATGTGTCAGAGACATAAAGAAAACAACCACAGCCCAAATACGAGTAGTCATAAAGACAACTTGTGAACCGAGGGTCAGGGTAAACTGAATACGGAAAAAAGAATGATATAAAAGACGAACAGACAGCAGGTAAAACCGCTGCCTGTTCGTCTTAACTATTG
>JAAYOX010000216.1 GCA_012520135.1 Clostridia bacterium | reverse complement strand
TTTTCCAACAGCTGCTGGATGATGGGTTTGGCATCATTGATGGGAATGGCAAAGCCCATTCCTTCCACGTCTGCCCGCCCTACTTTAACACTGTTAATGCCGATAACTTCTCCCCGGCTGTTTACCAATGCCCCTCCGCTGTTACCCGGGTTAATCGCGGCATCGGTCTGGATCACATTCAGATTGATCTCCTGACCGGTAGCACCGGCTACACTGATCTGACGATTAAGGGCACTGATGATTCCGACGGTTGCCGATCGATCAAAACTAACTCCCAAGGGACTGCCGATGGCTACCGCCAATTCCCCCACCCGCAATTGGTCGGAATCGCCAAAGACTGCTTCTGGTAAATTATCGGCCTTAATCTTAATTACCGCTAGGTCTGTTTGTTCATCTCCCCCTACCAGTTGCCCTTCGTACTCATGCTCCCCTTGCACAATGACTTCCAGCCGGTCAGCACCGGCTACCACATGGTAGTTGGTTACGATATAACCGTTTTTGCTGTCAAAAATCACTCCGGAGCCAGAAGATGGCTGTAGCTGGCGGAAAAAACCTGTGTGCTGGTAATTCACAATACTGACTACCGCCGGGCTAACCTGCTCATAAATAGCGATTACCGGACTTTCAGCAGGGTAATCAGTCAAAAGTGCAGGCTTCTTTGTCTGCTCCTGTTCAATCCCCGGCTCCTGTGCAAAATATTGCTCGCCTAAAACAGTAGGTGCCAAAAATAAAGCTACTATTCCTCCAATTACGGCACTGATCAACATCAGAACAAAAATACCGAAATAACCGGGACGTCTACCATAATCATGATTAAAATAGCTCATGGTATTGCCTCCTACAAGAATCAGTCTTCGATTCTTTTAATTTCCGCTCCCAATGAATTCCATTTAGCTTGAAAGCCCTCATAGCCTCGATCAATATGTTCAATACCGCATATTTCCGAGAGGCCTTCCGCCGCCAAACCGGCCAGGATCAGAGCTGCACCGGCTCTTAAATCCGTGGCTTTCGTTTGGGCTCCATACAACTGGTCTACTCCCACGATAACTGCCGCTTGTCCTTCCACCCGGATGTTGGCCCCCATCCGTTTCAATTCCCCTGCTACCCGGAAACGGTTTTCGTAAATGTTTTCTACAATCATACTGGTACCTTTCGCTTTGGCCAGAAGAGCCAACATGGGTGACTGCAAATCCGTAGGGAAACCCGGATAAGGCATTGTCTTAATATCTGTAGGAGCATATTCTTCTTTACCCCCCACTTCCAGGGCGTCTTCTTCCTGGATTAGATGAACTCCCACTTCTTTGAGCTTGGCGATTAAAGGTACCAAGTGCATGGGAATTACGTTTTCCAGCCTCACTTTGCCCCCGGTGATGGCAGCTCCAATGGCAAAAGTGCCTGCTTCAATCCGGTCAGGAATAACACTATAATTAACCGGGCGAAGTTCTTTTACTCCTTTAATCCGGATTAAATCTGTCCCTGCACCCCGGATTTGGGCACCCATGGCGTTAAGAAAATTAGCTAAATCTACTATTTCCGGCTCTTTAGCGGCATTTTCCAACTCAGTCCTGCCGGAAGCAAAAACTGCCGCCATCATCAAATTCTCCGTAGCTCCAACACTGGGAAAGTCCAGATAGATCTTTTCCCCCTGCAGTTTACCTTTAGCTTTAATCAGCCCGTGTTCCGTAGTCACATCGGCTCCCATGGCTTTAAGGCCTTTTATGTGCAAATCCATGGGACGCGAACCGATTAAACAGCCACCGGGCATGGAAATCTCCGCCCTGCCCAGCTTGCCGGCCAAGGGACCTAACAGCAGGTTAGATGCCCTTAGTTTTTTCGCTAAATTATAAGGAGTACCAGAACCAATCTTACCATTTACCTTAATTGAAAGCCGGTTAGCATCCAGCCAAGTAACTACGGCTCCCAAGCTTTCCAAAATACGTCCCATACACCTAACGTCCGCTATGTTAGGAACGTTTTCCAAAATCGTTTCCCCTTCAGTCATCAAAGCCGCAGCCATAATGGGTAGAGCTGCGTTTTTGGCACCGCTTACTCGTACTGTTCCGGCTAGTTTTTTGCCACCGGTAACCACATATTTTGCCATGGTTTTTACCCCCTATACGGGTCATTAACAACTATAATTCTTGTTTTTTATCCCGTATTCCTGCTTGAGAAACTCCTTTCCCTAGTCTCTATATATTACCATAATTTAGCTGCCTTTATGAAACAAACTTAACCATGTCAAGAATAAGGTAGGAAATATAACAAAGGCTAATAATAGCAGTTTTGCGGCAGGAAATCGACAGCCTTCCAGTAAATATAGTAGGTAGAAAAAAATGCAGCAAGGAGGGAAAATTGTGGGCAATTCCCTGATGACGGCTGAAAACTTAAGCAAATTCTATCAAATGGGTGAAGTAACCGTCAAAGCATTGAAAGAAGCCAGCTTTCAACTATATGAGGGGGAACTGGTGGTAGTCCTTGGCCCCAGCGGTTCCGGCAAAAGTACCCTGCTGAACATCATCGGGGGTATGGACCGGCCCACCGGGGGTAAGCTCTTTTACCGGGGAAAACCCCTGCACCAGGCCGGTGACAAGGAATTAACCCTCTATCGTCGTCACCAGGTAGGATTTGTTTTCCAATTCTATAACTTGATGCCCAATTTAACAGCCCTGGAAAACATCAACCTGTCCGTACAAATTGCCTCCGACCCTCTTTCCCCTACTGAACTGCTGGCTAAAGTGGGCTTGGCAGACCGGGCGGATCATTTCCCTTCCCAATTATCCGGGGGAGAACAACAAAGGGTGGCTCTGGCCCGGGCACTGGCTAAGAACCCCAAGCTATTGCTTTGCGATGAGCCCACCGGAGCTTTGGATTACAGCACCAGCATCCAGGTACTGGAGCTTTTGAAAGAAGCCTGTGAAGCTTATGCCAAAACCGTAGTGATCATCACTCATAACACAGCTATTGCCCAAATGGCTCACCGGGTGTTTTATCTTAAGGACGGAAAACTGGAGAGGATTGAGGAGAACCAAACTCCTCTGTCCCCGGAGAAGGTGACCTGGTAATGCTCTTAAGGAAAATGCTGAGGGACATATTCGAAAACAAAGGAGCTTACCTGGCCTGTCTGGTCATTATCGCCATGGGCTTAATGATCTTTACCTCCTTTGCTTCTGTTGTACAAAGTCTTAATGTGTCCCAACACGAGTTTTATGAAAACCAAAATTTTGCCGACGGTTTTGTCCAGGTGGCAGGTATTCCCCCCGGAGCCGTAGCTAAGCTTGGGGACATTGAGGGAATACGGGACATTCAAGGTCGGTTAGTCAAAGATGTTACCCTGTGGCAACCGGAAAGCCCGGAAAACATCTACCTGCGTTTGATTTCAGTAGATCCCGGCGAAGCAAACCCTATTAACGGTGTCTTGTTGAGCCAGGGAAGACCGCTACAAAAATCCGCCCGGGAAATGTGGCTGGATAACCAATTTTTTGCGGCTCACAATCTTAGCCTGAATGATCAATTGGAAATCATTGCTGCAGGCAGAAGACAGCGTCTCACAGTGGTGGGAACAGGGTCCAGCCCCGAATTCGTCTATGCTCTCCGCTCTATGGCAGACATTTATCCCGACCCGGAAACTTTCGGCATCGGTTTCGTCCCTTGGGATACTGTTCAGACTATCTTCCCCGGCACCGTTTCCTTTAATGAACTGGTATTTACTATGAAGCCCGGTGCCGAATTTGAAACGGTGAGAGAAGAACTTGAGCGGCAACTGGCCCCTTATGGCTTGATCAGCATTATTCCCCGGGAAGAGCAGGTTAGCCACCAGTTACTGCAAATGGAAATCGATGGAGTGGAATCCATGTCCACCGCCATGCCGGTTATGTTTTTGAGTATTGCCGCCATGATCCTTTATATTACCCTGAAAAGACTGATTGAACAACAGCGAGGCCAAATTGGGATCCTAAAGGCGGATGGATACAGTAACGGGGAAATTCTCCGGCACTATTTAAGTTATGCACTGTTCATCGGCCTGGTAGGCGGTATTGCCGGCAGCCTGATGGGTTCATTGTTTGCTTATCCTATAACCGGCATTTACCAAGATTTTTTTAATCTACCTGCCTTTACCGCCGTCTTTTCCCCCTTTTATTTTATAAGCGGTGTTATTCTCTCAGTGGTTTTTGCCCTTCTTGCCGGATACCAAGGGGCCAAAAAAGTGCTATCTTTAGAGCCGGCAGAAGCCATGCGTCCCCCTGCTCCTATCGCCGGGAAAAGAATTTTCCTGGAGAAATTCTCTATATTGTGGAGGCTATTAAATACCCAGGGCAGGATGGCCGTCAGAAACCTTACCCGCAATAAAGGCCGGAGCCTTTTTATCCTTTTTGGCATTATGATTTGCTTTGCTATCTCTTCCTTTACTTGGTCCATGAACGATATCTTCCAGAAAATGCTCTATGATCAGTACGAAAAAGTTGAAGTCTATGACTTAAAGGTTACTTTTTCCCAACCATTGAAGCAAGAATCTGTCTTGCGGGAATTAAGATCTAACGAGGGTGTGCAGCGAGTGGAGCCCATGGCGGAAGTCCCGGTCACCCTCAAACATCAATGGCATGAACAAGATGTGGTGATCATCGGCGTACTGCCGGACAGCAAGCTATATAACATCTTGGACTCCAACTATAACCGGTTGGAGCCGCCGGAAAACGGCATCCTTCTTTCGGAAAGGCTGGCCGGATTACTAAATGCAACAGTGGGAACTACTTTGTCCCTGGAAAGTCCCCTGAAACCCGATGACCGGGAAAACACGGTGGTTGTTGCCGGGATTGTACCCCAATATGTAGGCATGAACGCTTACATGGAGATAAGTTCATTACAAAGGGCCATAAAGGAGCCGGGGCTGACTACCTCGGCCATGGTGAACATGGACAGGAAAGCTATCCCGGCATTTAAGGAAAAATACCAGGCCGCCGGTAACATTGCTGCCATTGAGGAAAACGGTCTCCGCTTGAGCAAAATGAAAGAATTGATGGATACTTACGGCAGCATGATCTACTTATATGCCTTAATCGGAGTCATCATCGGTTTTGCCATCATATACAGTTCTTCCGTGATTACCATCGCTGAACGGGAAAGAGAGCTGGCTTCCATGATGGTACTGGGTATGACTCCTGAGGAAGTACTGTCGGTAGTTACTTTTGAGCAATGGTGTATCGGGATACCTGCTTTGATCCTGGGTATTCCCGTGGCTAAAGGGATGATGGGGAGTTTCGGCCAATTACTAAACAGTGATCTGCTGACCATGCCTACTACCCTATCTTCCTGGGCAATGTTTCTGGCTTTTGCAGTGACGGCTGCCTCCATCTGGATTGCCCAAAGGGCTGCTGCCAGGAAAATCAGGGGTTTTAGTTTGTCGGAAGTGCTGAAATCAAGAGAATAACAGTTTCCAGGTTGAAGAAAGCGGGGGTCTGATATGAAGAAGAAATTTATCATTGGAGGTATTCTACTGGCGATAGCGTTAGTTGCAGCAGGAGCCTATTATACCACTGCCGGGCTTGCGGTGGAGGTGCTGGAAGTGCAACCGGGGACTATCGCCAACCGGATCGATGAAGAGGGCAAAATCGTCCCTGAAGTAGAGTATGCCCTTCATGCTCCCTTCGGAGGTGAAATCCTGGAATTAAGAGTCAGGGAGGGGCAAACTGTTCAAAAGGATGAATTATTGGCAGTCATCGATGTTGCCGAACTGGAGTTCCAACTGCGGCAGCTGGAGGCCCAACTAAAAGCCCTGCAGGGTGAGGAAGCCCAGGCTTACCAAGATCCCCCGGAGGCTCAGATTAACAGCCAAGAGTTGCTGGTGGAACAGGCCCGAGCTGATTATAACATGGCCGAAAAAGAATTAGACCGGATACAACAACTCTATGAAGAAGGGGCGGCAACCGCCCAAGAACTGGAAGCAGCTCAAAACAGGCTTAACTCCGCCAGGATCATGCTGCAGCAACAATTAGAAGCCTTGGCACTGCTGGAAGAGACCGGTAATCCTACGCCTGAATCCCGCCAATATTACGCAGGCCGCCGGGAAGGGATAATAGCCCAAATAGAATCACTGAAACACCAATTGTCAAAAAGCAAAATTACAGCTCCTATTGACGGCATCATTGCCAACTTGACTGTTAAGGAAGGAGATTTGGTTACCCCCGGCCTCAAGTTAATGACCCTTTTCCAAGAAGACAATTACCGGGTGGAGACACTTGTCCTAACGGAGCATTTGGAAGGTATTCAAACAGGAATGCCCGTTCAATTAAAGCAATCCCGGCAAGGTGAAGACCTGATCTTTTCCGGGAAAGTAACCGGCATCGCCCCCACTGCAGTGGAGCAGGTTTCGGCTTTGGGACTGGAAGAACAGCGGATTAAAATTACCATCTCTCCTGACCTTCCCCCCGGCCACCGGCTTCTGCCGGGAACAGGTCTTGATGTGGAATTTGTAGCTAATGAACAAGAAGGGGTACTGGCAGTACCCAAAACCGCCCTTTTCACCTACCAAAACAGCGATGCTTTGTGGAAAATAGAAGAAGGAAAGGCACAGATTCAAAAGGTGGAAACCGGTTTCGAGAATAATAGCCATGTTGTAATCACTCAAGGGCTGGACCCGGGAGACTTGGTTATCTTGAATCCCCAAAAAGAAGGTCTTCAGGAAGGCAAAAAAGTTTCAGTCACTGCTGAAAAATAATGGGAGGGTAAACTACCAGTGAGAAACAGAATTGTTCTACTAACGATTTGCTTACTATTCATGACCATAATCACCGGCTGTAGCGGCGGCAATACCGGCTCCGGTGAGTTTTCCAACGGTGAAGTAAGTTTTACCTACCCTGCCGACTGGAAAGAAATCAAATACAAAAAGGACGCTGATATGGCCCAGTACATCGAAGCATTCGTGGGGGCACCGATGAAAATGGGAGATTTTCAGCCTAATGCCAATTTAACGGTACACAGTTTTCCTCCCCGGAAAACTCCGGATATCCACGAACTAATCCGGGCCGCTGAAGAAGCTTTCACAGTCAACGGCTCCTCCATGGGCATCGAAAATTACCGCCGCATTGACTTTGAAGTGCTTAACATAGGCGAGGTAGAAGCTGGGCTTTTGACCAGCGAATATACAGTTTCCAAGAGTAACACCAGGATGAAAACAATGCAGCTGGTTGTACCCTTGGAGGACAAAGCCTATAACCTGACGGCTACTTGTTCATCATCCCAATGGGATGAGTATGAGGAAGTTTTTACTGAAATCATTCAATCCTTTTCCATCATATAACATTAAAAGCACCTGGATGAAGGTGCTTTTACTTTTATCTAATGCCCTGAAGGTACTGCTGTCTTAATTCCGGTTCGAATTTTTCAATAGCGTAGCGGAGCATTGTCCGGGGCATTTTTCGGTAGTGCCGGTCAAGAAACTCCAGTTCCCTGTCCCGGTCCCTGTTCCCCACTTCCCTCAGCATCCAACCGACTGCTTTGTGGATTAAATCGTGGGGATGATCCAACAGTTTCTCAGCGATCCTGAGCGTATCGTCGAAGTCATTGTTTCTGATAAAATGAAGAGTGGCAATAATAGCGATCCGCTGCTTCCAAAGATCCGGTGCTTCTGCCAGTTCATAGAGCAA
>JAAYOX010000215.1 GCA_012520135.1 Clostridia bacterium | reverse complement strand
CAAGTGGATGGCTAAAAAGGGAAGTCGGAAGAGAATTCGAGAGCGAACTTTATTGATTATCGCCGCTTGCTTCGGTGCGCTCGGGGTTTACCTGGGCCTAAAGTGTTTCCGGCATAAGACGCGTCACCGTTCTTTTACCATTACCCTGCCTTTATTCATCCTGGTCCAGGCGGTACTGGCGGTCCTGTTAATCAAATACCGGTGATATTTTTAAAAGGAGGTATGAATTATTAACATTCATTATTACAAACAATTAAATCCGGGGGTGACGGGTATTTGAATACGGTACCAAAGTATATTTTTGATTTTGCTTTTTTTGCCGATTGGTTTGGAATGCTGAATTTTTTAGAAGAAATGGCGTTGCCTGAAGATTGGAATTTTAAAAATCCTTCGTCGGAACGGCGTAACCAGAGAAATCCTATTTTAGAAAATTATATTACTCATACTTTTGACCGTTTGGCTACTGAATATAATGAAAGCACCACTGATGCCGAGAGGAATAAGAAAATTTTTATTAATGGCAATAAAGCCTGCTTTAACACCGGCCTTGTTACCAGAAACCATAAAGACATCTATGCCTATTTTGAGACAAACCCCACCACCGGTAAGCAACCTTGGATTTTTAAAGGGTTTTGGGATGATAGTTCGCCCAACTTGACTGATTTTCACCCCCTGCCCTTGCGGGCGGTTTATTTCAAAGACATTAGCGACCTGATTTACGATACTTCTTTGGAATTGCGGGTAAATAGTGCTTATATTCTAAATGATGCTTTGAACCGGGGCAGGATCCCGGCGGAATTGAGGGACTTGCCATATCTGCCCATTCTATTTGAAGGTTCGGTGCAATATGCCATTAAGAAGGTAAGGGCTAATTACAGGGCGGCAGTACCCCAGTATTACCAGGATCGAATTCAGTTTTTGCTGCCTTTAAGCCTGTTGGATCCAGACAGCGTGGATTTGGCTCTGGCAGTAACGAAACAAGACGGGTACTATACGGGAAATACCTGTTTGACCCTGGATATGGCCTACAATAATGCCCGGTTGATTGCCAAACCGGATGCCTTTTGGCTGCGGACTTAAAATAGAATGAGGTGTTGGATAAGTTGACCCGGACAAAGGTAAAAGTATTACTATCCCTTATCTTAATATTAGCTTTAGTATTTGGAGGCGGCTGCAGCGGAACCGATCCGGGAGCCGGGTCGGCACCGCCTGGGGGACAGGCTCACCCTGTACAGGAAGTCACGGAAGCAGAACCGACGGAACCCTCTTACGAGGAACCTGCCCCGGGGGACTCCCAAGCGGATGATGAGGAGATCGCTGACCCAAATGCAGGATTGCTCATCGCCCATTTCATTGATGTGGGACAAGGAGACGCTTGTCTGCTGGAACTTCCTTCCGGAGAGACCATGTTAATTGACGGTGGAGAAAGGTCTGCTTTCAATGTGTTGAAAGAATACCTGGAGGATCAGTATATTGACAGGATTGATTACCTGATTGCTACTCATCCCCACGCCGACCATATTGGGGGCCTGATTGGGATTGTGGATGAGTTTCCAATCGGCAAAATTTATATGCCCCAGGTAGCTCATAATACCAAAACTTTCGAGGAGTTATTGGAAACAATTAAAAAGAAAGGTCTTAAGATTACAGCCGCCAAGGCAGGGGTGGCAATCGAAACAGGAGGCGGATTTGAGGCCGTGTTTGTCGCTCCCCGTAATAATGATTACGATAATCTTAATGATTATAGTGCGGTATTAAAGCTCACTCATGGTCAAGTTGCTTATCTGTTTACCGGCGATGCAGAAGAAGCATCGGAAAAGGAAATGCTGGCCGCCGGTGAAAATCTAAAGGCGGAAGTCCTAAAGGTAGGTCATCACGGCAGCAATACATCTACCACTCAGGAGTTTTTGGCAGCGGTCAGCCCCGGTGTTGCCGTGATTTCTGCCGGCAGAGATAATTCTTACGGACATCCTCACGAAGAAGTGATGGAGCGGTTGTTTTTAGCCGGAATAGAGATATTCAGAACCGATTTACAAGGCAGTATCGTAATCACCGGCAATGAGCAAGGTATTATCAGTATTCTCACCGAAGCTGATTATTTGAGTGGAGGTTGAAATGATTGATTACCGTCCGGGAGGGTACGGTATAGAGATAATGGAGTGGTCGAAGATGAAGATGATTATTGACCGGTTCGAAGGAGAAACGGTGGTGTTGGAATATCAGGGAAAAACTTATAACTTGCCAAGAGCTGTTCTGCCCGTTACAGCAAAAGAAGGAGATGTGATTTCCCTGGAGGCCAAGGTAGAAAAAGAGGACACCGCTGAGCGTCGTAATAAAATTAACAAATTAATGGATGAATTGTTTGAGAACTAGCAAAATCCCCGGTGAAACGGATTGTTTCCCCGGGGATTTTTTGGTTAGTGCCTGAAATTAAAAAGGTTCCGGCATAGAGGCAATGTTTCGCCTGCGGGAATTTTTCTTGGTCAGCCGTTCCGCTGCTAAGGCTATTTGGGCGTTACAATCGGAACAATACAAGGGCGAACCTACTCCCGAATGGTGAACCGGTTTGCCGCAAATCCTGCATTCCATTCTTTTCCCTCCATTTTATGTATTGGTTTGTACTACTAGTGTGCCAATAATAGGCCAAAAATATAATGATTATGCAAAAATTTAAGACAAATCCCTATCTTGTATCCCTTTGACCAATTCTTTCATAAGATGAATTAACTTTCGCAGGAGCTGAGGTGAGGTTTGATGCATCGGGTGCTACAGCAGAAATGGGTTAATGGTAAAGCTTGTTTAGTGGAAGACGGTGAGCTGGAAATACTGTTGGACGTCTTGAACCTATCCTCAGATGATGTTACGCAGCAAAGGGAGGCGGAATCGGTGTCCGAAAGAAACCAGGAGGATTACCAGGAAGCAGAGGTTTTGACTGATGATCAAGTGGTCGACTTGTCTCAAATCTTGGCTGAGGAGCAACAGGTGGATAGCCGTGAAGGTGATGAGACAGTTGAATTGGTGGATAATACCATGGCTACAGAGGAGGCCAATGAGGATGGGGAAGTTGAAGAATTGGAACAAGTAACTACTGAGGAAGCTGAAGAACTAGAACTTCAGCATTATCAAGACGATGATGGGGAGGATGACCAGGTAGTAACTTGGTATTATTGGCCTAACGGCTCTTTAATGAAGGGCTAGGAGTTCCACTAATTTAACTGCCGGCAATAGCAAAAAGTTGACCATCCACATAGTATAGATTAGTACCGAGTGCACACCGCTAGGTAGTGAATTGTTGGAACATAACGAAAGGAGTGTAATTGTCGTGACGGAAGTTATGCATCATCCCAAAAAGCCGGTTAAAATCGTCAGTCCCATCGAAGTGGGTATTGGCGAGTCCCAGGTATTAGTTGTGACCGAAATACCTTTAAGGCCTTCGGCACAGCGGATTGTGGATATTATCCGGGAAGTGGAGGTAACCAGTTGTAAGGCCATCAGTAACAAAGTGATCATCAATGGCGAACTGCGGAAAATCATCCTGTATCTGCCGGATTGTGGAGCAGTAGGTGGTGCCGGCAATAATAATAATAACCACCGGAGACCCAATCATAATAAGGATGGTTGCGATGCCAATCTGGGCTGCCGTGTCCGGTCCTCAGATGTAAAAGCTGCCTGTGTAAATGCCCCCTTCGCCATGTTTATTGAAGTTGACGGTGCCAGGGAAGGAGATATCTGCATCATTGAGGAGGCAAAGGTAGAAGGCGCCAAAGAAGAGGAAAGAGACATCCAGAATGATGGTTCCTTCGGGGCTCTATTGGAGAAAACGGTGGTTCAGGTGGTAGCTAAAGTAGCAAGGCAGGCCCAAACCCCCGTCCGGCCGGAATGGCCCTAATCAACCCCTAAGTTCATTTCCATTATTACATTTATTCCTTTAAGCTCCCGGTCATGGGAGCTTCTGCTTATGGCTAACCGGCGAAAGGCTGTAATGTTTGCTTCGCTACGGCGTAGGGGCACAACGCCCGTTTCGCAAAACATTACAGCCTTACTCTGTCTAATGAAGAAGAAAGCTCCCGGATATAGGAGCTTTTGCTGACAGTATACATCTTCCTAACCGGTGTTAATCCTGGGCTTCAGAGGAGCCCGGTTTGGGGATGAGCTCAGTCGCTTCGGATGCCTCCGAAATCGCACCCTGCGGGTGCTCATGCCGTCGGCATTCTCCCTCAGCTCCTTCGCTCTTTTGATTTTGGCTCCAATTCAGCCCTTCGATTAACACCGGTTAGTTTGTTGTCGACAGTCTGAAGCTCCCTTTCATGGGAGCTTAACTGATGATCAGCCTTTGCTTTGGGCCGGGTAATACCATTGTACCCGGGCTTGGTAATCCGATGTCGACTGCATATAGTCCTCTTGTTCGTCTAAAGGTTGGACGTACACTTTCACATCCGGGGGATCTACCTCCGGTAATTCCGGCTCTTCATTGGCCAATGCATTCAATTGACTTTCCGTCTCCTCCAACTCCTGTTCGGCAGCGGTAATATTATTTTCAATGCGAATTCTGGTTTGGGTTACCTGATAAACGGCTTCATCTACCAGACTGACAAACTCCTCTTGGAGTTCTTTCAAAGCCATCTCTTCTTCCTGCAAGGCTTCTTCCAATCCCCGCAACCATTCCCTACGTTTTTCCAGTCTCTTTTTGGCTATTTCCAGAGTGCCTTTGATGTCCCTAAACGCCCTCAGTTGTTCCTTTTCCAGGCTTCGCAGCTGCCGGTCCCCACGATGCAAATGCCTTTGCTTCCTGGAGAGGTTATATGGTTCCATGTCTTACCCACCTCCTCAATATTAACTATCTTATTCTATGTGAGAAGGTGCGTCTGTGTGTTTAGCGTATGATTGCTCTAACAATTCTACCGGATGTACCACCCGCCCGCTAATTCCGGCTCTTTCCAGTCCATAGGTCAATTGCATGGCGCAGGCGGGGCAAGAGGTTGCGATGATGCGTGCACCGGTATTTTTCACCAGCGTCATTTTCCGGTCCAAAATTTTCATAGACAGGTCGTAGTTAAAGAAGCTAAAAGTACCTGCTCCCCCGCAACATTGATCCTGAACTGCCATTTCCACTAATTCCACTCCGGGAATGGCGGAGAGTATCCGGCGGGGTTCCTCTTTAATTTTCTGGGAACGGGCCAGGTGGCAAGGATCGTGGTAGGTAACCTTAATTGGCTCCAGTTTTCCCTGCGGTTCAATCAATTCCAGTTTGTGGCTCAAAAAGGCGTTAATATCATATACCTTGGCCAAAAACTGAGCAGCTAATTGCTGCATTTCCGGGTCTTCCCAATTCCGGTAAAGGCTCCCCTTCAGGGTGGAACTGCAGGAGGCGCAGTCGGTGACAATATAGTCGACCGGCAGAGCCGTCATCGCTTTGATGTTGTACCGGGCCATTTCTTTGGCTTGCTCCATATGGCTGTTGGCGTACTGGGGCAGACCGCAGCACTTAAGATCTTGGGGAATAATTACCTCACAACCATGGCGGTTTAAGACTTTCACCAGGGCGGAGGCGGTGGCCGCTCCGTAGAGATTGGTGGCACAGCCCAAAAAATACCCTATTTTATATTTTTGCGGTCCCCGGATTTCCTGTTTAAAGGATAAAGCTTTAAAAGCTGTTGTGGACGGTACATCGTTTAACAATTGCTCAGCAGGAGCCAGTTCCCCGGCTACCCCTTTGATTAGACCTGTTTTGCGGGCCAGTTCTCTCAAACCGGATTTTTGATAAAAACGGGTCAGACCGTGAATCAGGTTCATCTTGCCGGGTCCCGTCCAGACGGATTTAATCAATTTATTTTTGATTGCCGGTTGGTATTTGACCAAATAGTCCCGGCTGCCGGCTACGATTT
>JAAYOX010000214.1 GCA_012520135.1 Clostridia bacterium | reverse complement strand
CGAATAGCTGTTGCAGGTTTAATACAATCAATGTCGAGAAAGGGCTGCCCAGAGGACAATGCAGCTTGCGAGGGCTTTTTTGGCCGGGTTAAGAATGAGATGTTCTATAACAGGTGTTGGCACGGTGTTAGCATAGACGAGTTTATTGACATACTTGACAAATATCTTATCTGGTATAATGAAGAACGGATCAAGGTATCTTTGGGCGGCATGAGCCCGATGGAGTACCGGCAGAGCCTTGGATTGGTGGCGTGAGAGTCCAAAAAACCGACCGCACTCCCAAATGGGGAATTTCCTCTTGCCAAAAACAGCCTTATGAGGCTTCGCCCCAGAGTTTATCGCTTTTGTTCTCCCAAGGATAATTGGAAGGGTAGATGGAGGGGCAGCGAAAAGCCACCCCTATCCTCGGCAGAACCCTACCAGGCGCTCGGGTTGCCCTCCGGCATTGCCCTATCCTCCTGGCAGGTAAGAGCCATGTATATTATCCCCAATTTATGCCAAGCTAATTCTAAGTCAGTCGAGCAAGCATTAAGGGGCAAAACCATTTACACAAAATAATTTATACTACCTCAAATTCCCCACCTTGACCAGGTGGGGACTATCGTAGAAAATAATAAAGTTATCTAGTTGTGAACCCTACAAACAATAGGCACAGTAGACGACCAAGGCAGTAGCTTATCCAAGGCCTCGGGATCCTTGGAGAACGTAAAGCCGAATGGCAATCTCGACCATTGGATCGTATCTACTCCATTGTATTTCTTGATGCCATCCACTTTAAAGTCCGTCAGGACAGCAGAATTTGCCTTTATAAAAGATTGCTAATATAATCTCAAAATGCTTAAATGGATCTTTGATAGTTTCAGACAAAAAACCACCTACCGATAAAACTCTTTTTATCAATAGATGGTACTATGTATGGCTAATCCGCCAAAAAATGATACAAATGCACACCCCTGGTCAATATTCAACTATTACTGAGAAGGGGTGTGCATTTGAATTAATCAGTAATTCTTTCTACGAAGTCGGTGTAATACCGCTGCATGATGACTGCAAATTGGGCTCTGTTGGCCCCGGTTTGCGGCGATACCTGATTGTCACCGACACCTTTTATGAGACCACTACCAACAGCCCATTGCATTTGTGCTATAGCCCAGTCGGAAATGTAATCCGCATCATGATATGCACCCAAATCGTCTTCTTTGCTTACATCGTATCCCATGAACTTGGAGTATTGATATAAAATGGCGACCATTTGCTCCCGGGTCATGATATCCTCGGGACCGAACTTCCCATCTCCATAACCGGACACAATGTTATTTTTTACGGCCCAGGTTATGGCTGCTGTATACCATTTATCCTCCTCCACATCGGCAAAAATGTTCTCCGCCGTTTCATCACTTTGAGAAAGCCGGTAGAGCACAGCCACCAGCATGGCTCTAGTGGTATCTAGATCCCCGTCAAATTGTCTCTCGCCTGTGCCTTCCATTAAGCCATGCGCCGCACAAAACCACGCGGCTTCATCATACCAAGCGTTTTCATCCACATCATCGAAATAATCGATTTTGGTGTACTCGGTGTCTATGCTGACTCCCCCTGCGGGCATCTGAAAACTGTAAGTACCGTCGCTGTTTTGGATAACCGTAAGTGGATTTCCGTTTTGATCGAGGACAGTGGGTATACGGTTTTCATAACCCGGTTCTGGCTCAATGGTAATATAGACAGTTTCACCGGCCTTGGCCTGCTGAGTGTTTATTTTTATTTTGCCATTGGCTTTTTGATCGGCTCGGCTATTGGCTACTACCAAGTATTGGGTGGTATCGTTTTCTGCATCGTCGCTGCTGCTATCACTACTCTCATCGCTGTTTTCATCACTACTTCCGCCGCTGCTGCCATCACTACTCTCGTCGCCGCCGCTTCCGCCACTACTGACAGTCTCCCAGGTTGCTGTTACGGTTACATTCTTGGCGGGCATAACAAAGGTTGTGATCTGGGCACTGGCATTAGCAAAAGTTACATCTGTTGAAGTCCAGCCTTTAAAGGTATAACCCGAACGATTACCGGCATTTATAGTAACGGTGTCATTTTCAGCGTATTCGCCTGCGCCGGCAGCACCGGTACCCACGCCGTTCAGGGTAAGCCTGTATTTTTCAGGTACTGCAATAGATGCATCCTGTAATTCAACACTTACCGTTACCGGCTTGGCCGGCATGGTGAAGGTGTATTGTTTACCTGCTGTTACCTGGGTTACTGCTACATCATTGCTGGCGGCATCAGTGACGCCAATAGCCTTAAATTGCTTTCCGCTTTGAATGCCGTCTATCTTTACGGTTACCGTAACCCCTTCTTCAGCAAAAGCAGCCGGGTCGGTTGTCACCGTGGCTGTACCGCCAATTACATCTGCTATAGTTATTGGGTATTTAGCCGGTAGATCACCACCATATTCAGTTATATTTTTGAAAGTGATGCCATGGTTTGTAGCATATTCATTTACCTTTAAGCCAGGAACACCGTAAATGATTAAATCTGGTGTACATCCGGAAAATACTCCTTCTCCAAGAGCGGTATCCCCATTGGGTATTAGAACTTCAGCTAAATCAGTGTTATTGGCAAAAGCATATTCACCAACAGTAGTAACGCTATTGGAAAGAACCACCTTGGTTAATTGATTATTGGAAAACCCATTCATTCCAATTGTAGTAACACCGTTCGGGATGATTACCTCTGCCAAATAATTTAAACCGAATGCATATTGGCCTATACTAATCAGCGTATCAGGGAAGCTTACGCTTGCGATTCCCTTTGAATAAAAAGCAGCATCCCTTATACCTGTGACCGGATAGCCTTCTATCTCATTTGGTACTGTAATATCCTGTAAAACATCATCGGCAAAACCGGTAATAATCACCTCGTTGTTGTCAAGGTAATAGCTGAAAACCGCTTTTTCCTCAAAGTTGGCCACCAGCTTCCGGTCTTTGGCTGCCTTAAATGTATAAACAGGTTCATAGCTGACCACTTCATCAGCCTCTGTCCAGCTGATAAACTTATACAATTCTCCGGGTACAGCGTCCACTGTTACATATTCTCCGGGATTATAAATGCCGCTGCCATAGACCTGCCCTGCTTCCCTTGAATTTGCCTCCAGGGAAATGGTATATAAGTTCAGCTCTTCAATCTCAGCAAGGTTAAACATCACCTCGGTACTGTTTCCCGCTGGATCCGTGGCGGTCAAGTAGACGGAATGGGCACCGCTGGTATTTGCAGTCCATTCAATCCGTCCGGAATTTCCACTTTCCTTGATTAACTCTAATCCGTGCTCAAATAAATTGCTGTATACATTTATCTCTAATGGATCACCATCTGGGTCGCTCACTTGATATGGTATGGTGATTTTATCCCCTCTTTTGACAACTCCCAGATCGTTTTCATAAGTCTGAGGTTCGGCAAATACAGGTGGGACATTGGGCGCTTTTATCCTAAACGCAAAATCATAGCCGGTTCTGTCCCTCTCGAGGCTCGATACAGGGTCCTTTAAATCAATATACACATGGTAATTACCCGCGGCAAGCTCTTCAGGCTCCCAGTAGTAGGTGTAAGCACCCGGCTTATGGTAATTCTCACCCATCCTTTCGTTCAGTATTTCAGTCCCATTTTCGTCTTCTATAATTAATGTCGCCTCTAACCCACTGCGTCCCGCTGCCGCATAGGCATCAAAAGTGACCCGGATAGGTGAGTCAATCACTCTTTCTTTAAAATCGGAGGGAGTTATGGAAAATGAGGCTAATTCCGGTTTTAAATCTTCATCCGAATATTCAACAGTAATTCCAAGATTAGTTGTTGGTTGGTCAGGGTCATTTGTTTGCAAATCAATTGTTTCTGTTAAAGACTCCTCCGTCTCACCCGGCAGAATTAGCGGTACAGCTATCCATTGTTTTTGACCAGGATAAACGGTATATTCTTGGACAAATAAAGGTGAAACTAATGTAGTTGCTTCATCAGCCGGTAAAAACTTCACATTTAGATCTTCTCTGCCCCTGTTCTCCAATTCAAAATAGGCATTCGCTTCCGTTGTCCCCGGCTTTACCTTTACAGTTACGTTTGTTTCGGACAGAGCCAGTTTTGGCTGTGGCTCATAACCTGCAATTGTGTATTCACCTGAAATAGCTTCAGTTGAATGCATTCCATCAGTTACAATCACTTTAAATTTATAGTTTTCTCCTTGAGGGAAGTTTGCAGCATTTAATGTATGAGAATATTTGCCGTCTGCATTCTGAGGAATATTTATAGCAAGGATATCCCAGGTGTTTCCACCATCAGAGCTAACTTGTAATTCCGACAGCAGGGCATCCCCGTCGGCATCGCCGGCCTCCCAGGTAATCATAAAATCACCGGAAAGAGAAGTGCCGCCAGGCCCGGTAATCTTTACCACAGGTGCGTTTGCGGAATACTCGTACCTCTGAAATACTTGGGTAATGCTACCCCAACTTTGTTTCCCTATTTCAATAGCTTTCACATTGTCGGCAGGTAAACCGGCTAAAAATGTAGCATAATATCTGCCGTCAAATTCATAATCTGAGAAAAAGTATTGTGTCAGAACGTTGCCGCCATAATCAAGGGTTTGAATTACATAACCATTACTATAAAAATCAGTACTGACATCGGCATCACCGGTGTGTTTGATGACGGGATCAAAATAAACCTTTCTTTGGTTTGATCGGGCATCCGCTATGGTCCCTGATAATAATAGAACTTCTGACTCTGCTTCCACCGACAATACATTCATCCCAAGGAAGCTCTTTTCTCCTGAGACAGGTTTTGTTGCATATGCCAGCAGGGCATTGTATTCACCCTCCGTTGGCCAGGGAAGACTGGTAGAATCGTACATGATTGCTTGATAGGGTTGCCTATCTCCCACAACATTAATTATCGGAGTTCTATCATAGCCGTTAGCAGACGGGTGTTTTTGATATTCTGTCGGATAAACATCGTTAAAACCTAGCGTGTGAATAAATTCATGTATGGTAGTATGGGCCATTACTTTTGAGGGGTCAATCAAAACCGCGCCATGTACTGCCCCTAAAAATTCCCAGTTCATGCCATACATACCCGAGTCTTGCAACCCTGCTGCTCCCAGAAAACCAGGTGGTGTTATGCCTATATAAAGGTCATATTGATCGGAAAAACGCTTTTGCGATCGGCCCAACTCCCGAAATATCCTGCTCAAGTACATGTCATGAGTGAAAAATAGGGGTTTGGCTATAAACATGGTGGTTTTTTCTACAAATCTGACGGGAGCGGGAAATATCTTTCTGATGAATTCCTTTTGTTTACTTATATCACCGTAAGATATAGAAGAGTTATTTTCCCACCATGCGCCGACTCCAAGGGGAACAAAGGCAAAAGTAAATTCCTTTTTAGGTTCATAGAGTTGATGACTGGCAACCGGATCCTCTACATAGCCTCTAACCTGATATTTATCCCGGGCTCCTTCGTCCTTATTGAGAACCACGGCTCTGATACCCAAACGCTTGCCGGCCCAATCCTCCGGACTGATTTTGATATAGGCTCGATTAGCTCCTTTCCGAATATCAATATTAGTATATTTTTCTAGAAAAGACTTTGCCGGAGTTTCTATCAGTGTTTTTTCAGGATGATCGACATCATATACTTGAAGTTTCACATCCTTTGCCAATGACACATATTCATTTTCAAAGTACCCGTCAGCAACTTTAATTTCCGGAGAAAGGTAAAGGGGTGCATTATGACCTTTTACTATACGTGAAGGGTTGTCTATTACTTGGGTTAAATTCCATTTAAACTCAAATGTTGGCAGTTCGGTCATGGTTAGTTCTATCCGTTCTTCCGACCTAGTGTCACACGGGAATCTGATTTCTGCTATACCATCTTTATTGGTTTTTTCCCCGTTCTTACCATCGAATTTTGCCCCACCCCAAAACCGCACCGTCCTGCCTTCCAATGGTTCTCCCGCTGTATTGACAACTTTAACTTCAATAATACCTTTAAAATCCTTCAAATCGGGATAGGTATAATATTGGTACAGATCCGTTT
>JAAYOX010000213.1 GCA_012520135.1 Clostridia bacterium | reverse complement strand
TTTGACTTTTATCGTTCGTCTCAATTAGAAGAGGCGATCAATCAAATTAAAACCGTTATTTTGGTGGATATTAATGAACTTACCCGGGTCGATTTTGCCCAGCGGGCTGTACAGTCCGGGGCTGAGCTGATTATCTATGACCATCATCCATATCATGATGAAAAATATCAGTTTAAAGGAATCATAGAGCCGGTAGGAGCCACCTCAACTTTATTAGTTGAACTCCTTCGCCAAGAAGATATCACACTAAACCCCATCGAAGCAACAGTACTGGCCATTGGTATCTACCAGGATACGGGCTCCTTGCGGTTTTTGGGTACAACTCATCGTGATGCACAGGCATTGGCCTATCTACTGGCCGCCGGTGCTAACTTAACCGTCGTAAACACCTTTTTGGAACGTCCCTTAAATATGGAACAGCAGCAGCTATATAATTTATTAATGGCAAACGCCGAAGAAAAATGGATTAACGGCAACCAGGTACTGGTGGCCGGTGGCCGAACAAATAAATATGTAGGGGGAATAGCCCTTATTTCCCGCAAGCTGGGAGAAGTTTACGGGGCAGATGCCGTCATCCTCGCCGTTTCCAGCCCTAAACAAGTGGATTTGGTAGCCAGAAGCAGGGTAGACTGGATTAGAATCGATCAGTTGATGAGGGCATTCGGCGGAGGAGGTCATGCTAAAGCAGGTTCAGCAAAAGTTAAATCAGCTCAACTGGAGGAGGTTCTCCAAAAGCTGGACAATATGCTACCTGATTATATTTCACCACCCCTTACTGCTAAAGACCTGATGAGCAGTCCCGTTAAGAGTATCAAACCGGAGCAGACCATCAGCGAGGCGGCTAAATTGCTGCTGAGGTACGGTCATTCCGGTATGCCGGTGGTGGACGAAGAAGAAAAGCTGGTTGGGATTATTTCCCGCCGGGATGTGGATAAAGCCATGCACCATAATTTAGGCCATGCGCCGGTAAAAGCCTACATGAGCCGCCATGTCAAAACAGTTACACCCGATACTCCTGTCACTCAAATAGAAGATATGATGATTAGTAACGACATTGGCAGACTGCCGGTGTGCGATCAAAATATTTTGGTAGGTATCGTCAGTCGAACGGATTTACTGAGGACTGTGCATCAAGAATATCAGGGCAAATTCTCCACTAATTTTAGATCTCAATGTCCTGTTTTAGGGGTAGACATTAAGGAATTATTGCTGCAAAGAATGGAACCGGATTTGCTCAGTTTACTGCAAAGTATCGGCCGTATCGGTGAAAGACGAGATGAGCGCACTTTTTTAGTTGGAGGTATTGTCCGGGATTTAATTATTGGTTGCCCCAATATTGACATTGATATCGTAGTAGAAGGGGACGGGCCCGAATTAGCCAGGGAACTGGCTGAGGAAGTGGGAGCCAAAGTACGGGTTCATGACATTTTTCAAACAGCTACCGTCGTCATACCGAACGGATATCAACTGGATATCGTCTCCGCCCGCACGGAATTTTATGCCTACCCTGCAGCCTTGCCAACAGTAGAAAGTGCAAGAATTAGAGAAGACCTTTACAGGCGTGATTTTACCGTTAATGCCATGGCAATCTCTTTGAATCTTGACAGTTTTGGCACTTTGGTAGATTATTTTTGCGGCTATAGTGATGTAAAGGAAGGGTTGATTCGAGTCCTACATAACTTAAGTTTTGTAGAAGACCCTACCCGGATTATCAGGGCAATACGCTTTAGCTGTAAATATGGATGGCAAATTGAAGAGGAAACTTATGGCTTTATGGTCAGGGCCTTAAAAGAGGGGCGGTTAAAAGCGGTATCTCTTCCCCGTCTTTGGCAAGAACTAAAACAGATCCTAACTGAGGACAATCCTGTCCCCGCCTTAAGCAAATTAGCTGAATTAGGGGCAGACAAACAGATCATGAAAGGAATAGAATGGAACCGGCCGGTACTGGATGCTTTAACTTTAGGAAGGCAAGCCATCCTGCAACTTAAATCAGCGTACCCCATTACTCCCTGGAGAATTTACCTGGCCATCCTATTATCTCCCTATTCCTTGGATCAATTGCGGGAGTTATTAAATACTCTTGTTTTTAATAAGAAAAATAAACAAGCTATTGAAGATGTTTTTTCTTTGGTAAAAAACTTGCCTTTTGAGAGGGTTATGGATGATAATTTCATTATGACCTTACATCACCATTGTCGCCAAATTGCTGCTGATACTATTACTGCTTGGGCTGCCTTATCAGGATCTGCAGCCGTTGTTCAAAAAATCTGTACATATCTAACTAATCGAGAAAAACTGAAACCCAGATTATCCGGCAGTGATTTGCTGGCATTGGGAGCCAAAAGGGGCCCCGGCATAGGTGCAATCCTAAAAAGGCTGGAAATGGCCTGGTTAACAGGAGAAATCACCGGTCCTGGAGAAGAACTCTCTTTGGCTAAGGAACTGATTAGGGAGGGGTCCAATAATGCCCATGTTTAGTTTGGAAGGTTTGATAACTTTAATTCCGGCAATCTTGATTGCCATTACTTTTCATGAATACGCCCATGGGAAAGTAGCAGCGTTGCTGGGCGATCCGACACCGGCCCAGCACGGTAGACTGACCCTCAATCCATTAGCCCATTTGGATCCGCTTGGAACCCTCATGTTGCTGGTAGCTCGCTTCGGGTGGGCCAAACCGGTACCGGTTAATCCATTCTTTTTCAGGGGAAATCGGAGAAAAGGAATGCTATGGGTAGGATTGGCGGGACCGCTGATGAACCTGGTACTGGCATATTTGGCTGCATTTGGTCTAAAAATAGTCTTTGGAAAGTCTCTTCTATTGCAAAACTTTTTTCAGGAATTACTTTTTATTAACCTGGCACTGGCTGTATTTAATTTAATTCCCCTCCCACCATTGGACGGGTCTAAAATACTGGCTAATTTACTACCGGCAGAGTATACCTCCTTTTTTATGAAGATAGAAGCCTATGGGCCTATCATTTTGTTGGTATTATTGGCCACCGGACTGTTGAGCCGCATTATTACACCTACCGTTATCTTTTTACTGCAATTGATTTTTGTAGCGGTAGGAATTTAAAACCTTATTGGGAAAGGACTGGCAGACATGAGTCAAGGAAGAATTTTTAGCGGAATGCGCCCCACGGGAAAATTGCATATCGGTCATCTCAGTGTACTGGAAAACTGGGTCAAGCTCCAGGACAGTCATGAGTGTTTTTTCGGTATTGTGGATTGGCATGCTCTTACCACTGCTTTTGACAATCCTGCAACTTTACCTGAGCATATAATGGACATGGCCTTGGATTGGTTAAGCGTGGGCCTGGATCCGGAAAAAAGTGCGATTTTTGTCCAATCCCATGTGAAACAACATGGGGAATTACATTTATTGTTATCCATGATTACTCCCTTATCCTGGCTGGAGAGAGTGCCTACTTATAAGGATCAAATCCAACAGCTTAATCAGCAGGGGAAAGATATTAATACTTACGGGTTTTTAGGCTATCCCTTGCTAATGGCAGCGGACATTTTAGTTTACCGGGCCAACCTGGTTCCTGTCGGTGTGGACCAATTGCCTCACTTGGAATTGTGCCGGGAAGTGGCCCGCAGATTTAATTATCTCTATCAAGTTTCCTTGTTCCCTGAACCCCAAGCTGCTCTGTCCCGGGAAAATGTTCTGCCGGGTACAGACGGGCGGAAAATGTCTAAAAGCTACGGGAACGAAATTGCAATTGGAATTGAACCTAAAGAACTGGCGCAAAAAGTCCGTCAAATGGTCACAGATCCCGCTCGGATTCGAAAAGATGATCCAGGGCACCCGGAAGTATGCGTTGTCCATACCTATCACGAGTTTTATGATGCAGAAAACGTTGCTTCCCTGGGAGAGAGTTGCCGTGCCGGTGAAATTGGCTGTGTAGAATGTAAAAAACGATTGACCCAAAAACTGGAAGCGGTTTTGGCACCCATCAGGGAAAAAAGGCTCTCTTTAGAGCAAAAACCAGAGTGGGTTAAGGAAATACTGATTGAAGGCCAAAAAAGAGCTGCCCTAGAAGCGGAAAAAACCATGGCCTTGGCCAGAGAAGCAATGTCAATCAAATGAGTTACAAGATTAAACTTGATGGCTTTGAGGGGCCCTTGGATCTTTTGCTCCACTTAATAGAAAAACAGGAACTGGATATTAATGATATTCCCATTGCCCAGATTACGGAACAGTATTTGGCTTACCTACAAGCCATGGAGCAATTGGATTTAAGTATTGCCAGTGAATTCCTGGTCATGGGAGCCACATTATTATCCATTAAAGCCAAAATGCTCCTTCCCAGACCCTCCATCCAGGCGGAGGAAGGAGAGGAGCCGGTTGATCCCCGGGAAGAATTAATCGTTAAGTTGTTGGAGTACCAAAAGTATAAAAACGTGGTCAAAGAACTTAAAGAGAAAGAATTAGCCCAACATCAAGTATTTAATCACCCTTTCAATTTTAATGGGTTCCTGGCAGATTTAAAACCCCCTAATCCGTTGAACAACGTATCTCCATGGGATTTGCTGGCGGTATATAAACAAGCCCTTGAAGCGGCAGCGGTGCCCGAACCAATCCACGAAATTACTCAGGAAACAGTTACCGTTGGCACTCAAATGGATTATATTCTGGAAACTTTATACCATAACCCTGACGGTCTGGAGTTTAGCCACTTACTGCCGGATAGAACCTCAACCACCAGGATAGTAGTGACCTTTCTGGCTCTGCTTGAGCTATTGCGTCTTAGCCGTATCGAAGTTTATCAACAGACAAGCTTTGGCCGGATTCTGATCTTTCTCAATAATGCTGGCGGAGGTCAAGAAAATGTTGTTTGCTGATAACTTGAAAGCAACCATTGAATGTATACTGTTTGCAGCCCCGGAGCCAATCACCGTTAAGGAGATGGCCGCCATCATGGAGTTGCATGTAGAGGAAGTGGAAGAGTTATTGGCTGAATTGACCCATGACTATAACGATACTGCTCGTGGTTTGCAGATTCAAGCAGTGGCAGGGGGCTACAAAATGACTACCAAACCGGCTTTTGCTCCTTACGTAGAGAAACTGTGCCGGCCTAAGAGTAATCCTTTGTCAAAACCGGCTCTGGAGACGCTGGCCATTATTGCTTACCGTCAACCGGTAACCAGGGCGGAAATTGAAGCAATTCGCGGCGTAAAAGTCGATCACTTGCTGACGAATTTATTGGAAAGGAATTTAATCCAGGAAGTAGGCCGTAAAGAGACACCCGGCAGGCCCATTCTCTACGGTACTACTAAAGAGTTTCTGGAATACTTGGGCTTGTACAGCCTTAAAGATTTACCTCCTTTAGAGACCTCACCTGCTGAATAAATGATAAATGATTGCAACAAGAATTTTTGCCGGTATCAATAGCCCAGCCACGGGGCACATTAAATAGGGCAGATATTGGCAAAGGATGAAGAGTATGGGATGGTTAATTGGCCTGGGGATTACTCTGTTAATACTTGCGCTGTTGCTTTTTGTTCCCTTAAAGATTGAAGTATTCATTCGCAAAAATGACAGGGAGGATTGGCTAATCTTATATCTTCGTATCGGTTCTTGGCAATTACCTTTTCTTAAAATTAATTCGGTTTTTAACAACTGGACAATGCTTGTTAATTATTATTGGCAGAATTTGCTCCGGGACAGTTCTTTTCCTCCGCCTGCTCTGGCCAAGAAATTTAAGGCCGGTTTGCCTTCCTTTGTCACCCGGTTTATGGCCAGTCCCGTCATGTTAAAAAAAGCAGATTTACGGCATTTAGAATGGTCAACTCGAGTTGGTCTTGCTAATCCTGCCGTAACGGGAATTGTTGCCGGTAGTCTATGGCATCTAAAACATAGATTTTACCGGTATTTAGCCGAGGCTACTGCCGGGGTATTTGCTCTTCCCTTGTTTACCGTAGTGCCTGATTTTAATCAAACAAGGTTGGAATTGGAATTTCGTTGCATATTTGGCGTAAGAGGTGGTCATATTATAAGTGCCGCAGGTCAACTATGTTGGTCCCTGTTATGTTCTTTTCTAAGAGGTGACAAGATTGAGCAACCATCCCATTGAGGCGCTGATGCGTACGGCCATGGAAAGCATTAAAGAAATGGTTGATGTTAACACTATTGTAGGTGAACCGGTGGAAACTCCTGACGGAGCAGTTGTAATCCCCGTAACGAAAGTACTTTGTGGTTTTGCAGCAGGTGGCGGTGATTACTCCTTGACCGGGCCCGATCAGAGTTCCAACAATCAAAAAGGAAACCAATTGCCATTTGGCGGGGGTAGCGGTGCCGGAGTATCTGTTCAACCGGTAGGTTTTTTGGTAGTAGGAAATGATGATGTCAAACTGCTCCCTGTAGAAGGAGGTACCGCAGTAGATCGTCTCATCGATCTAACTCCCCGGGTATTGAATCAGATTCAAGAAGCTTGGCAGAACAGCAGAATGGCAAAAGGCAGGGCTAGTGAGGAGCAAAAAACAGAAGAAACACCCATCAATTAAACACTCTTCAGGAGTGTTTTTTATGAGCTTGGTCTAAAATTTACCATTATTTCATAAACCTGCTAATAGCAGGGGGTGTCCAAATGGTAAATTTAGTCTGGCTCTTTTTACTCTTATCAGGTATTGTTGTTGCCGGTATCAACGGCAACATTAATATAGTGACTACTGCTGCTCTGTCATCGGCACAAAGAGCGGTTACCATTGCTTTGGAACTGATCGGAATAATGGCCCTATGGCTTGGTTTACTCAAAATCGCCGAAGAAGCAGGCATGGTGAGACTGCTGGCTCGAATTATGAGGCCCTTCACATCTTTTTTGTTTCCCAGCGTCCCTAAAGACCATCCCGTCATGGGAGCTATCTTGATGAATTTAAGTGCCAATATTTTGGGTCTGGGAAATGCCGCCACTCCATTTGGCCTGAAAACGATGCAAGGGTTGCAATCACTGAACTCTAATCCCGATGAAGCTTCTGATGCTATGTGCACTTTTTTGGCACTCAATACCTCCTGTATTACCCTTATTCCGGCAACCATCATTGGGGTAAGGGCCGCTGCCGGCTCTCAAAATCCCAGTGAAATTGTTGGAGCAACTATCTTTGCTACCGGAGTGGCTATGACTGTCGCCATCGTTGCCGATCGACTTTTACGAGCCCGGTTTGGCCGGGACAGCAGGAGGTAACCATGTTTATCGAACTTATTAACTTGATTTCAGCTTGGGCAATTCCCTGCCTGTTATTTGTCATCCCCCTCACCGGATATTTGCGGGGAGTAAAAGTATATGAGACATTTGTAGCCGGTGCGGAAGACGGATTTTATACGGCGGTTAAAATAATTCCCTTTCTGGTAGGGATGCTGGTGGCCATCGGTGTTTTCAGGGCTTCCGGAGCAATGGATTTACTGGTACTTTTTATCGAACCCATCACCGGTCTATTACGGATTCCTCCTGATATTCTGCCTTTAGCCATTATGCGTCCTTTGTCCGGAGGAGGAGCGTTGGGTCTCGCAGCAGAAATCATCAACACCCACGGGCCGGATTCCTTTCTGGGCAGGTTAGCCTCCGTAGCCCAAGGCAGTACGGACACCACCTTTTATGTGCTGACCGTCTATTTCGGCTCCGTAGGCATTATCAAATATCGCTATGCTCTCCACTTGGGCTTAATTGCCGATATTACCAGCCTGATGGCGGCCATCTTTATTACCCGTCTCGTCTTCGGGTAGCCAGCAGGCTTGGTTATTGCAAATCTAACACTGCCGATGAAGACGATGGAATTTATTGAGTAGATGCTTGCTTCTGCTCATTGACAAACTTCATCTTGCTAACCGTTGTTAATCATGGGCTTTAGAGGAGCCCGGTTTGGGGATGAGCTCAACCGCCTCGGATGCCTCCGAAATCACACCCTATGGGCGCTCATACCGTCGGCATCATCCCTCAGGCTCCTTCGCTCTTTTGATTTTGGCTCCAATTCAGCCCTTCGATTAACATCGATCAGCTATTTGATGTCTGTATGTGTCAAGCACAGGCTTGACTATTACACGGCTGTATGGGTATGATTGATTAACCACATTTATTGGAGCAGATTTCCATGGAAGAACGGTTGCAGAAATATTTAGCCCGGTGCGGAGTAGCATCACGACGAAAGGCCGAAGAGATGATCCGGGCCGGCCGAATTAAGGTAAATGGCCAAACGGTCACCGCGATGGGTTTTACTGTAATCCCCGGCGAGGATCAAGTAGAAGTTGACGGCAAAATTGTGTCTCCGCCGGAGCAGCCGGTGTATTTGTTATTAAATAAACCTACCGGGTATGTAACTACTGCCAGGGATGAGCGGGGCCGTCCCACTGTCTTGGAATTAGTCAAAAACATTGATGTCCGTGTTTATCCGGTTGGGCGATTGGACATGGATACAGAAGGACTGCTATTGCTAACTAACGACGGTTTGCTGGCTTACAAGTTAACTCATCCCAAACATGAGATTGAAAAAACTTATCATGCCACCGTTCGGGGTATTCCTACCCGGAAAGGATTGGAACAGCTGCGCCAGGGGATTGTCCTGGATGGCAGAAAAACAGCTCCGGCAAAGGTCCGCATACTTAAACCCGGGAAAGAAACCCTGGTGGAAGTAGTCATTCACGAAGGGCGTAATAGACAGGTGCGCAGGATGTTTGCTGAAATTGGACATCCTGTGGTTTCCCTGAGAAGGATTAAATTGGCCTTTCTAGACCTGGGGGAATTAAAGATAGGGGCTTATCGACACCTGACCGCCGGAGAAGTGAACAGGCTGTACCGGATAATTTCTAAATCTAAAGCATAAACTCCACCAATTGACAAATAATATGAGAAACACAACTACCAGGAGTGATTCCATGCCTCGCTGCTTAAACTGCGGAAATACCGCCCATTTCGGTAGTAGCAAAGTACCGGCTTCATTAGTTTGGCACGGCAATTCCGGTTTAGTAGCCAGTTTTGATCCGCAAGGGAACTTAGTCAATTGGGAAAACAGAGGAGTAGATCACGAAGGGTTACAAAATCTGTTAGACAAACCCAATTTCCACTTAGACAGCTGTATCAACTGCGGCTCTCATAATGTGATTTGGCCATAAAATAACGTTGCCTCAACAGGAATTACGATTTTTGACAAGAATTAAGAATAAGGAATATTTCCCCGGTTGACCGGGGTTTTTTAGAAAACTTGGCAACGGAGCAGGGGGGATACGGATATGGGGAAGGGTCATCTTCAAGCAAGGATTAGGCTTGATTTCAAAGGGGAGGCTCAACCAAGATTCTTTTTTGGCGGCAAAAACGGTGAGAAAGCCGCCGAAGAAATCAGAGAGCAAAAGGCGACCTTGCTGAGAAATGTTCCTTACCAGGGGATTGTCATCGAAGATATTGATTTAAGCCCTGAAGTTTATCAAGTATACGATGTAGCAGTAGATGATCAGGTTTATTATGCACCCCTCATCATCACTCTGTGGGCCTCATCGGTGGAGGACTTAATCAGATTTATCATTAAAGAGGAATTTAGAAAGGTGGAAATACTTCAACCTGAAAACATTACATTGTCCAGTCAGAACTTAGAAAAGTTTCTATTTAAAGTCTCCGAGGAAATCAAATTAGACCGCCTCGCTATCGAAGCCAGAGGCAGACGATAGAACCGTGATAATAATTTGGAAATAAGGAGGAAATTAGCTTTTTTATTAGAAATTATAAGTTTATATTCTTTTTAAGTTAAGGAGGAAATAGAGAGTGTTAAAAGTTTACTACGAAAACGATGCCGACCTAAGTCTCTTACAGGGGAAAAAAGTTGCTATTCTTGGTTACGGCAGCCAAGGACATGCCCAAGCTCAAAACCTTAAAGATAGCGGTGTAGATGTAATCGTCGGGCTCCGTGAAGGAAGTGCCTCCAGACAACAGGCAGAAAAAGACGGTTTAACCGTCATGTCCATCGCCGACGCCGTAAAAAATGCTGATATTATTCAGGTCTTGTTGCCTGATGAAAGACAAGCCTCGGTTTACGAAAAAGATATTCTGCCAAATTTAGAGCCGGGCAATGCTTTGAGCTTTGCGCATGGTTTTAATATTCATTTCAAGCAAATCATACCTCCTCCCGACGTGGATGTCTTTTTGATCGCTCCTAAGAGTCCCGGGCATATGGTACGCCGGATGTATCAACAAGGCGTAGGGGTACCGGCATTAATCGCCGTTCACCAAGATTATACCGGCAAAGCAAAGGATTACGCTTTGGCTTTTGCTAAAGGAATCGGTTCCACCAAGGCCGGCGTAATCGAAACCACCTTCCGGGAAGAGACCGAAACCGACTTATTCGGCGAACAGGCAGTTCTTTGCGGGGGTACGACAGCTTTGGTAAAAGCCGGTTTCGAAGTGCTGGTAGAAGCGGGTTACCAGCCTGAGATGGCCTATTTTGAGTGCTTACATGAGCTCAAGCTAATTGTGGACTTAATGTATGAAGGCGGGCTAAGTTGGATGCGCTATTCCGTCAGCGATACGGCCCAGTGGGGCGACTTGACCAGAGGTCCCCGGATCATCAATGAAGACGTTAAAGATGAAATGCGTCAAATCCTTTGGGAAATCCAGTCAGGGGAGTTTGCCAAGGAATGGGTCCTGGAGAATCAAGCTAACAGACCCCAGTTTAACGCTTTGGACGCCATGGACAAAGATCATCTTATTGAGCAGGTTGGCGCTAAACTCAGGGATATGATGCCCTGGTTGAAAAAGTAATGAATAGCCCGGTAGTTGTTGTTGGCGGTGGAGCGGCGGGGATTTTAGCTGCCATCGGTGCTGCGGAAAAAGAGGTTCCAGTTGTTTTGCTAGAAAAGAATACAAGATTAGGATTAAAGCTGTTGATCACCGGCAAAGGACGTAGTAACCTTACTAACACAGCTCCCTTAGACTTTTTCATTCAGCAGTTTCCCGGGCATGGCCGTTTTTTATACAGTGCCCTTGCCAATCTATCGAATAACGACTTAATCAGTTTTTTTCACCGTCTGGGTGTGGAACTGAAGGTGGAGCGGGGAGGACGTGTCTTCCCCGTTTCTGATCGTTCCAAAGATGTAGTTGAGGCTCTTTCCCGCTATTTAGCAAAACTGCCGGTAGATCTGAGACTAGGTACTAATGTCACCGGAGTTAATTTAACAGGTAATACGGTTACAGGAGTCAAAACAGAACAGGGACTTGTCACCGCCCACGCAGTAATATTAGCTACCGGAGGTTTATCTTATCCCCGTACCGGTTCCACAGGCGACGGCTACCGCTTTGCCCAAGCCCTTGGACATACTGTTACACCCTTAAGACCATCATTAATCCCTTTGGAAACCAAAGAGAACTGGGTTGCCGATTTAAGTGGTTTGACGCTGAAAAACGTCAAAGTAACTGCCTGGGGTAAAAAGAAGTTGGGAGAGGAATTCGGGGAAATGTTATTCACCCATTTTGGGGTTTCCGGTCCCATCATTCTCACCTTGAGCAGAATCGTAGTCAGAGAACTGGAAAAAGGACCTGTTAGGCTGTCTATTAATTTAAAACCTGCCCTTGACCGGGATACATTAGAACGTCGGGTAATAAGAGATTTTGATAAATACGCTTCCAAACACCTGAAAAACGCTTTGGTAGATCTATTACCCCAAAAATTAATCCAACCGGTACTAAACATCAGTAACCTGGATCCCCACCAACCGGTGCATCAGGTGACCAGAAAAGAGCGGCAATGCCTTGTAGACACTTTACAGGGATTGCCCCTAACAGTCACTCAAGCCCGTCCTATAGCTGAGGCAATTGTTACTTCCGGAGGTGTTTCCCTCAAAGAGGTAAACCCCAAAACAATGGAATCCAAGATTGTATCTAATTTATATTTTGCAGGCGAAATCCTGGACCTAGATGGGTATACGGGAGGATACAACCTGCAGGCAGCTTTTTCTACAGGATACTTGGCAGGACGATCAGCTGCCGGTAGGCACCATAGTTCAAGGAGGGACCAATAAATGAGTGGAACTAGCAAGCAGGCAGCCAGAGCAGCAATTCGTTTAGCCATTTCAGAAAGCAGGGATGAGGAAAACCGGCTTAAGCGTGAATTTAAGCAAGAAGGAATAAAAACAGCAGCAGTAGACTTCGGTGGGGAATATTTACATTCCGCCGGCAAAGTAGTGGAAAGGGCCATTGTCGCTGCCAAAAGAGAAGATATTATCAAAGAGACTCACGCTGATGAAGGAGCTATTGCCGGTGCAGCCAGGGAAGCCTTGTCCCAAATCATGGCTAAAGCCTTAGGTTTCAACGTGGGAGGCAAAATCGGTATTGCCCGGATTAATGATCACATTAGTGTAGCTGTCTTTTTTGGTATTGGATTAGTTCATTTGGATGAAGTAGCCATTGGACTGGGGCACCGAGCAGTTCCGTAAAAGAGGGGTTGGA
>JAAYOX010000212.1 GCA_012520135.1 Clostridia bacterium | reverse complement strand
TTAAAAGCGGTATCCACTACCGTATTAAAACCTCGTCCTACGAAGTCTACCGCATTAGTTCCTTGAATTTCCGCACAAACTCGTACACATTTACCGCAAAGGATACATTTATTAAAATCCCGCTCAATCAAATGGTTACCTGTATCCTTAGGCAACTGTCTTTTTTCGCCTGCGAAAGATGTTTCTTTCACTCCGTAACGATAGCAGTAATCCTGCAGTTGACAGTTACCAGTTTTTTCACAAGTCAGACAATCTTGGGGATGATTAGCCAAAATCAAATCCAAAATCATCTTTCTAGCTTCCACTACTTCCGGAGTCTCCGTGTGTACTACCATCCCTTCTGCCACTTTAGTGGTACAGGAGGTAGCCAAGTTCCTGAAACCCTCAATGGAAACTACACACATCCGGCAGGCACCCGCTGTGGTAAGCCTGGAGTCATAACACAAATTAGGTATGTCAATACCGATCTGCCGAGCTGCCTCCAGAACGGTAGTTCCGGCGGGAACTGTTACGGGTCGCCCGTCAATGGTTAGATTAACCATGGTTTCCCCTCCCCCTAGGTAAAATAGACAATCTATCATCAGCTTATATAAATGGCGGTAAAAAGTCAACAACCACCTTTAGAAATAATTGTACCGTTATAACATGAGAAAATCATACTTAATTTCTGGCAAAAAAAATGTCCCTAACACAGGGACTCTACATGCTGACAAACCGTACAAAGCCAAATCGATGTTAATCGTGGGCTTCAGAGGAGCCCGGTTTGGGGATGAGCTCAGGCCCCTTCGGATGCCTCCGAAATCGCCCCCTGCGGGTGCTCATACCGTCGGCATTATCCCTCAGGCTCCTTCGCTCTTCTGATTTTGGCTCCAATTCAGCCCCCTGATTAACATCGATTTCATCTTTACCAACAAGCTGTGTCCCTAACACAGGGACGATTGTAATGCTATTTTCAGTTTTGGCTCTGTCTTTGCCTGAACTTCTTCGATAGTTACACCGGGCATCAGTTCCTTTAAGACCAGTCCATCTCGAGTGACTTCGATCACCGCCAGATCAGTAACGATTAAATCCACTTCCTGGATGGCTGTCAGGGGTAGTTTACATTGCTTGAGAATTTTGGGTTCTCCGTTTTTATTTGTATGCTCCATGGCCACTATTACCTTTTTGGCGCCTACTACCAGATCCATGGCTCCTCCCATTCCCGGGACTTTCTTACCGGGGATCATCCAGTTCGCCAGGTTGCCCTGCTCGTCCACCTCCAAGGCGCCCAAAACAGTAATATCCACATGGCCACCCCTGATAATACCAAAAGAAGTGGCACTATCGAAACAGCTTCCACCGGGGATAATAGTCACCGGAGCGGCACCGGCATTGACCAGGTCCGCATCGGCTTGCCCATCGACAGGAGCAGGTCCCAATCCAAGAAAGCCGTTTTCCGATTGCAGCATCACATTTACCCCTTCAGGTATATAATTGGCAACTAATGTCGGCAAACCAATACCCAAATTGACGACATCGCCGTTTTTGAATTCCTGTGCTATACGGCGGGCAATGGCTTCACGGCTTCCAAGCATCTGCCTTCTCCCTCCTTTACCAGGCGGTGCACAAAAATGCCCGGGGTCATTACATGATCGGGGTCCAAGTAACCCGATTCCAAAACTGTCTCCACCTCAGCAATTACTGTATCTGCCGCCATCGCCATAATCGGGTTAAAATTTCGAGCCGCTCTTCGATAGATCAGGTTTCCCATACCATCGGCCTGATGGGCCTTGATTAAGGCTACATCAGCTTTTAAAGGCAATTCCAGCAAATAATTTCTGCCGTTAACCGTTACAGTCTGTTTGCCTTCAGCAACTACAGTCCCTATGCCGGTAGGTGTCAGTACACCTCCCAGTCCAACGCCACCACATCTAATACATTCAGCCAGAGTGCCTTGGGGCAAGAGGGTTACCTCCGTTTCCCCGCTGCTCATTTGCCTGCCCGTCTCAGGATGTCCGCCAATATAGGAAGCGATAATCCTTTTTACTTGCCTATTCTCCACCAATTTGGCTACACCCTCACCCGGAAAGCCGGTATCGTTGCTGATAAGCGTTAAATCTTTTACACCTGACTTCACCAGAACGTCAACTAAACCATGGGGAGTTCCAACCCCTAAAAAACCGCCTACCATTACCGTCATCCCGTCCCGGATATATGCAATCGCTTCATCCACTGTAATCAGCTTTTTCAATCTAGGCCTCCCTCCAATAACCTTAATCTTGCTTTTATTTCCTAAACCGCGATCCTATAAGGCTTTTTAAATTTAGAAATCCTAAAATGGCAGCAATCGGGAATGGAAAATAAGGAAAAGGTAGTCAAAGGTCGGACCGTTACCCCTGACTACACTCAATTTGGGAGACGTTCAAGCTAATAATCCTGCCTAAGGTCCTCAAGCAGCTTGGAAAAATTCTTTAGGGCAGATCCAATCATCGCCACATCACTTTGAATGGCAATATATCGAGCACCCATTTTGATATATTTAGCCGCATCGCTGACATTACTGACCCAGATCCCGGCAGTTTTCTGATACTTGATTGCCGTCGAGATTGCTTTTTCAATCAGGGCCACAACTTCAGGAGCATTAACCTGCATCGGTTTTCCAACTGACTGGCTTAAATCCCCCGGACCGATAAACAAGACATCAACCTCAGGAACTTGACATAGCTCTTCCATTTGGTCAACCATTTCTTTGTTTTCAACATGAACTACCACTAAGGTATTGTCGTTAGCTGCTTTTAGGTATTCATCTTTGTCCATAAACCCGAACTTGGCAGCCCTCTGATTGAGGTTCATCCCTCTTCTACCCAAGGGATAATATTTGGTATAGGGCATAGAGGCCCTAACTTCTTCCACGGAAGTCAAACCGGGAATCTGGACTCCACTGGCCCCGGAATCCAGGGCATGGAGAAGATGTTCCTCGGCCCCGCCGGGTACCCGGATAACGCTATGCAGGTCCACACCGTCTGCCGCCCTGATCAGGTTTTCCATGTCCACATAGCCAAAATTGGAGTGCTCATTATCGATAATGATAAAATCAAAGCCTGCGTAACCATACATCTCCACAAGGCTGGCTGAGTTCAATTTAAAAAAAGTACCCAACACCACCTGTCCCTTGGCAAGTTTCCCTTTTAAATCAGCACGAATCATTTCTGATATCCCCTTCGGCTATTTCCTGCTATCCAAAAACTTTTTAAATGTCTCGGTATATTCCGGCCGGTTAGGGACAAAAATATCCAAATTCAGCACCGGTTCAATAGAATTAAACACATGAATGTAATGCTCCACATCAGGGGGAACTACTACCCAGGAACCGGGTTTCATCCTGACAGGTATTCCGTCTACATAGTAATCGCAGGTCCCTTGTAGAATAATGGCAATTTGCTCATAGGGATGAGTATGGGGCTTTGTTTCATGTCCTTCCTCTATCCTGTTGATGGAACAGCTCAGCCCTTTTGCTTCCATGGCAAAGACAACTCTTTCTATACCCGGCCTGACAAACTCCCAATCAAAGTCGTTCCAGTTGCCGAAATCAATGTTTCCATAATCGAAATTGTTGTAATCAAGACCCATTTTCTCTTCTCCCTTCTTTTACAATCCTAATAATTTTGCCGGAGTTTCTTTAGCCATCATATTGATCTGCCCTTCAGAAACTTTCAGATCGTTCATCAACACTTTAATGAATGTAAACAATCCTTCTACAGGCGAACCGTTTCCGTTTTGCCCATAATCGGAATCGATGACGATTTGTTCTGCCGGAACATTGGCCAAAACCTGATCGGCAATTTCAAAAGGTGTAACGCCAAATTTAGACGGCGGAAAAACGCAGGCATTGAGTTCAATATAAGCGCCTAACTTAGCCCATCTGGCGATATCTTCAATACCGGCCCCAATCAAATAAAAGGGATGATTCACTAAAATCTTTTTCACTCCGGCCTGCACCGCTTCGGGAATCAAGGCATCGATTTCCCTGACACTGCCATGACCGGTAGCCAAGATTAAGTCAGGTTTCTGGGCCACAAATTTCAACAGTTCTCTCACTTCTTCCAAAAGATTCCCCTGATCATCCACATAAACGATAGGTTGTTCGGCAACAGACATGGCGCCGGAACCGGGAAAATGACTGCCCCGGTGTCCCTCTATATGCCGGTTGGAAGATACGGTAGGCATGTAAACCAACTTGGCACCCATACTGTACGCCGCATCCACTGCCTTGACATTAATACCTCCCACCGAATTGTTCAGGGCAATCCCTCCAAATACTTTAATATTGCCGCTGCCCAGATGCTTCTCCACCAAGGTTGCACTCATCATTGTAGGAAAGTAGTGGTCTTTAACCACAAACCCCCGGTAACCCCATTCCACCGCCTCTTTCAGCATCTCTGCCGCATCCACTGCTCGCTTGGCTACAGAAGGTCCTGCATGGATATGGAGGTCAACGATTCCCTGCATTATCTCCCTCATAGCGACGCCCTCCTCCAAAAAATTTGAACTTCCCTCAGAAACTGAAGTCTACTCACTGTATTAAGCTATACCAAGTTCATGGATAATATATATGATAAAATATCAAATGGCCTTCATGACGGTTTGCTTCCTTGCCCAAAACCTACTTCCCGAACATGCGCGGAAGCAACAACACCACATCGGGCAAATAAGCCAGCATTACAGTAATAGCCATGGCTACTGCGGCAAAAGGTAAAATGGTTTTACTCAACTTAGCCAAGGATATTTTGGAAATGTTGGAGACCACAAACAGCAGCATACCCACCGGCGGGGTTATTAAAGCAATATTCAACATGATGCAGATGATTACCCCAAAGTGAACAGGGTCAATATTCACCGCCATCGCCACCGCAGCCAGCATGGGAGCAAACACCACCAAAGATGCAAATGCCTCCATTACACATCCCAATGCAATTAAGAAAGCCAGCAGAATGGCCAGTACCAGATACGGATTAGTGGTGATGCCGAGTACCGTATCACGAATCAGGCTGGGTATATTGTCCATGGCCAGGGTCCAACCCATGATGTTACCAAAAGCAACAATCAGCATAATAGCAGCCGTAACTGCACCGCTGTTCAGTAAAATGCCGGGTACATCTTCCCACTTTAAGCTCCTGTAAATAATCCCGGCAAGAATCGCTGCCACTACGGCAACAGCACCGGCTTCAGTAGGGGTAAATGCTCCGGCCAAAACCCCTCCTAACATGATAACAGGCACTAACAGTGCAGGCAACGCCTTGACAAAACTCTTGATCAGCCTGGCAAAATCAAAGCCATCCTTCGCCTTGGGGAAATTATATTTTTTAGCATAGTACGCTATAACAAAAGAATAACCTACCGCCAACAGGATACCCGGAATAATTCCGGCTAAATAAAGATTATGGATGGAAGTCCCTGTCAAAAGACTGTACAAAATAAAGGTAACGCTGGGGGGTATAATAGGACCTAAAACCCCGGAAGCGGCGATTAGGGACCCGGAAAACTCCTCGGAATAACCGTCTTTTTTTAATTCAGGTACCAGGACAGCACAGAGCATCGCCGCAACAGCATTGGCCGAACCTAAAATCGCCGAGAGGATCATGGCGACAATAACCACTACATAAGCTAAGCCGCCCCTGACAGAACCCACCAATTCCCGGGTAAAATCAATTAACCGCTCGGTAACACCACCTTTGTTCATGAATTCTCCAGCCATTACAAAAAAAGGAATGCACATCAGGCTGAAAGAATTTACACCGCCAAAAAGCCTTTGGGTAATCACATTGAAGAAGGCAGCATTATCCATGGCCAATAAATGGGCCAAAGCAGTCAGGCCTAATACAAAGGCAATCGGGATCCCGCAGAGCAGGCTGGCTATAAAAATGACTGCTACCAACACTGAAGTTTACTCCTTTCTCAATTGGGAGATTATTCGATGGTAATGTTCCAGGCTAAAGAGGATCATCAGCCCAAAGCCCAAAGGAATCGCCATATACGGCAGTGTCATGGAGATTCCTAATCCCGCACTGTTCTGATTTACAATTACAGGGGAAAGTGAATATGAGATCCCATTGCGGAACAAAAACAAGAGAAAGACCAAAACAACTGTATTCGTGAATAGTTGTAGAATAAGCTTTGCTCTTTCCGGTAAACGACCGGTTACCAAGTCGAGCATAACCAGGCCGCCGCTACGGAAAGCAGCCGCACCTCCCACAAAAGTAACCCAGATAAGCATAAAACGTACCAATTCCTCAGCCCATGGAAAAGACAAACCGAACAGGTAGCGGCGGACTACTTCCATGACAGTCACAGCAGTCATAATCGCTAAGCTAATCCCTAACAAATATTTAGTGATATGGACAGCATAATCCATCAACCTGGAGTAATATTGCAAATCAAGCTGCCTCCTTTCTTTGGAATCTCCCAGGCCTAGCCAACTGACAATAACCGGTCACTGCAGGTTGTGCAACCTGTAGTGACCGATCATATTCCCTGTTTACTCCAGTTCCAAAGCTTTGTCCACAAAAGCCTTCATTAAAGGATCCATGGTTGTATATTTGTCATAAAGAGGTTGTACTGCGTTAACAAAGGATTCCAAATCCTCAATCCGGTTCACTTCTACTCCGTTTGCCAGCGCATGTTCCCGAGCTTTGGTTTCGATTTCTTGCATAATTTTTAAGTTTTCATCCATTGCCTCATCCGCTGCCCTCAGGAAAATTTCCTGATCCTCGGCAGAAAGGGAATTCCAGAAATCAAGATTCACAGCATAGATTGCCGGGAACGGAAATAGAGAAATTTCAGAAGTATACTGCAATTGCTCATAGAATTTCTCAGAATAAATGGAAGTCCAGTTGATTTCCAATCCATCGATAACGTTATTCTGTAAAGCGGCATATACTTCACCGTAAGCCATGGGTGTAGGGTTTGTACCTAGAAGGTTCATCGTATCTAAAATCAAATTGCTGGGTACCACCCTAACTTTTAAGCCCTGCAAGTCTTCCAAAGTATTGATGGGGTTCCTGTTGTTGGCCAGATGTCGAATACCGTACTCATATACGCCCAGTATTTTTATATTGAATTTTTCTTCAATGGCTTTGGTAATGGCTTCAAATTCCGGAGTGCGGGCCGCCGCAAACTCTTTCTCATAGCTGTTTAACAAGAACGGCAATTGCAGGACTTCAAGCAAGGGAGTATAAATGCTCATTGTTGATGAACCGGTTAGACAGAACTGGATGGTTCCATTCATCACTTGCTCTAAAAGCTCCTCGGAGTTACCCAACTGTCTGGTTTCATAGAAATCAATTTTAATTCTACCGTCAGAATACTCTTCCACAGCAGCGTTCAACGCTTAGGCCGCCATGTTGGCAGGCATCGTTGGGGCACCGTCCGAACCGCCTTTGATTACAATAGTCCCCTGCCCACCACCGGCATCCCCTGCCGGCTGTCCATTTGATGAACAAGCTGTCAATAGCATACTGAAAATTAAAATGGCTGCTAATAATACTAAACTCTTTCTTTTCACTTTGATTTCCTCCTAATTTTATGAGTCACGGGTGAAGAAGGATTTTATGCCATTACTATATCTATCAGAACACCTCCCTGGGATTACCTATTTGCAAAAACAACTTCGTTTTTTATATTTTATATTATATCAAATATATTTTATCAGGCAAGTGTTTTTTCGCACATTTTCGCAAAAATTTACACAAATCGTTTCTCCTCGACACTTGAGTATACTTTGCTGCAATTTAGTCTGATTTTCAAGTTAATAATGGGATAAGGTTAAGGAGATGTTTCCGCAATAAAATAGCACTGTTTTCAGGCAGGTGCCTGAAAACAGTGCAAAAGTCAATTAATAAGAACGATATTTAGTTACAGCTCCGCTTACTGCATGCTTTCTTCATAATGTTTCATATACATGGCGGTAGCCTCAATTTTTTGTTTTCTTAAAATCTGTGCAGCTTTTTCCCCGTCACCGTTTTTTAACGCTTCGACGATAGCCTTATGTTCGGCCAGGGAAGTTTCGTTCCTTTCCGGGTTTCTTTCAAAAACCCCACGGGAAAACTCCGACCTTGCCCACAGAGAAGTGATCAATTCATAAAGAATCTTATATGGGTTGGCCCCATAAAGGGTCAGGTGAAATTCCCTGTTTAACTTGCCGTATTTCTTATTGTTTTTTGTTTTAAAGCACTCTTCCATTTCCTTTAGATTATCTTCTAACTTTTGGAGGGTCTCCTCGTCGATATGCTCTGCAGATAGCCTTACAGCCAATGCCTCCAGCTCTGTCCTGATCAACATCAACTCTTTGTGTCTCTCAGGATCAAAGGGAGCCACTCTTGCTCCAACATGGGGTTTTACCTCTACAAAGCCATCCTGCTGCAACCGGTTAATAGCCTCCCGGATGGGCATGGGACTAACATTATACCTTTTAGCCACATCGGAAATAATGATTCTTTCCCCGGATCTGAGCTTTCCCTCAATTATCTCATCTTTTAAGCTCTCATACAGAAAATCACTTTTGGTATTGAACTGCATTGCATCCACTTCTTTCTTTACTCCATCGCTCATAAGATATTATATACAATATCAAATCAATTCGTCAACTACTATCAGGATGAAATGGAGTTCAATTTAATATTTACTTAACCAAGCTGGCTGCTCTTAGCCGCCTCCGGTCCCCGGGAAAGAGAAATGGTACCGGTGCGGACGATTTCCACAATACCGTGCTCCTTTAATACGTCAAACAAAGCCTCAATCTTGTCGCTTTCCCCGGTCAGTTCCACAATCATGGCTTCCCTGGTCACATCCACGATTTTGGCCCGGAAAATATTACAGATATCCACAATATCGCTTCTTTTCTCCGAAGAAGCCCTGACTTTAATTAAGGCCAATTCCCTGGCTACGCATTTCTCCTGGGTCAGGTTAGTTACCTTGATTACATCTACCAGTTTGGCAATCTGGTTTTCTACCTGCTCGATTTCCTCCGGCTCACATTCCACTACCAGGGTAATCCGGGTGATTTTCGGGTCTTCCGTCGGGCCGGCGGCAATACTGTCAATATTATAAGCCCGCCGGCTGATTAAGCCGGAAATATGAGACAGTACTTTAGGTCGGTTCACTACCAGCAGTGCCAATATATGCTTCACAATCCATCCCCCTTACCAGACGTTTATTAGTTGTATTATAAATCATGGAGGACGATTGTCAATTTGCAAATGAAAAATGGATTTGGACCAGTCTCTCCCCGCCTTAATGGAATCCTACCCCCCTCTCCAAAAACATGCCTGTTCGACAAATTAGCGAACCCACGGGCAACTGTTACCGGGACGGTACACCCTCCCAGGACATGCCCGTGCGGCGAATCACCACGTCCACGGTAATTTCCACCGGCAGGTTGACGAAATAGTCCCGCCAGTTATCTTTCACCAGCCGCCAGTAATCCGGATAGCGGCGGTAAATGGCTTCTCCGAAACCAAATATATCCGCCCGGTAATCCTGGGCTTTTGTCACGGCCAAGAGTGCCTCCTCTTTCAATTCCCTAGCTACCATCTCCTCAATTCTGGCGAAAAACTCTTCATTAACGGTATGATCCCCGGGGCATAGTTCCTCCAAGTGCCCTTCCGCCCATATCTCTACCTTGATTCTGGCCCGTCCTTCTTCAATTTCCGGCCTAATCTTGCCGGAGCTCTTTATAATCCGGATACTGGCATCAAAAAGGGGATCCTTTTCCAGCTGGAGGGCTACAAAAGTCCTTTGTGCTTTACCCACGATGTAAAGATAGCCTCTGGTTTCCGTATCACCGAACCAGCCCGCCAGTTTCCCTTCAGAGAAAACACCGGCCCCGTGTAGTCTGATACTGGAATGCATCTGCTGTGCCTGTTGCCCCCCGGGAGGAGGCTCAGGGGTTCGGAAAACGTTGACTCTACCGGTAATTACATCGCGACCGGGGAAAGCCAAGGCTGCTCCTATGTCTTTTAAGTTATTAACCTCCGTCTTGGACAACCGGTGCCTGGTTTCAATGATCATCCCCGCCAGTTCCGCGGCAATGTACTGCTCCAATTCTGAACCCGCGGAAAAGACATCTTGAACTCTGTCCTCAGCTACTAAAACCCAGGTTCGCAGTCTTCCTTCTTTAGACGTATAGAACAGGGACAGGATATTCTCCAGGTTAGCCTGCTCCGCCGCCTTCTTACCGATAACGATAAAGTTGGCATGGGAAAAAAAGAGAATCCGGGCGGTGCGGGAACTGAAATTGTTGATTGCTTCTTCAATAGTCTCTCCCAAGGAGGTAACCACCCAAGCTGCCGATTGTTGCCCCCCTCCCCCACCCCCTTCCGCCGGAGCCAGAGCTTTGGGATGGAGGACTTCCAAAGTTACCTGCCACAGGTGTTTCTCTTCCAATTCCAAAACATCGATTCCCACCGCTGTGATAATGGCCAATGTTTCAATTTCTTTCTTGCTCCAGCAGCCCGCGGTCAATAGAACCGCCCCGATCAGCAGCACCAAAAGACTTTTTCTAACCACGATTGTAGGCCCCCTTTTTCCTGAGCCAAGCGATCAATAGCAGCAAGGAGGGAATCCCCAATTGAAACAACCACGAAGACAAGGGAAATACAGTCCCCAAGTACCAAACCACCTGCAGGTCATTTTTAAAACCATATACGGCTACGGCTAACAAACCGGCAACCAAAGGGGGAACGATATACCAGCGGTTTCTGACCCGGAAAGTGTCTTGGGCCAGGTCCATGGCCACATAAAATAAAATAGATGATTTAATCACCACTCCCGTAACCCAAACGATCATGGCCAAACCTTCCACCCTGTTCAGGAAATAACCTATGTTAATATAACGAGTCATGGAAAGAGTAGGGAAAACCTCCAGGGAGGCTAACTCCCGCCCCATAACGGTAATGATGGACATCACATCCAACATCAGAAGCACACCTAAGAAAATTACTGCCTGCATACCGCGGCCGGTAGATTTAGACGGCTCATCCAGGTAATAGACCAGCCACATGAGAACGAATACTTCCCCTCTAAATGCACTTGCAACCTTGGCCCCTTTCAGCACCGGCCAAAGTCCCTCTTCCATAAAGGGCAACAACCGGGCCGGTTCAACTTCTTTAGCCAGAAAAAACAACATCAAGATTAAGGTTGCCAGTAAAATAGGGAGAATAAACTGGTTAACCCGGCAAATTACTTCCGGACCGCCAAGGGCGGCATAAAGAGCCAAAAGTAACAGTGTCAGGCTGAAGACCACCATCGGAGTCTCCGGCATAAAAGCGGTACTCAATACATTGCCGAATTCCCTAACGATAACAATCAGTAAACTGGCAAGGTAGA
>JAAYOX010000211.1 GCA_012520135.1 Clostridia bacterium | reverse complement strand
TTAAGCTTATTCCTTTGTTGCTTATGGCAGTTGTGGGAACGGTTGTCGGTTTATCAAGCGGAATGACCGTACAGAATTTTTCCCATGTGGTTGATGCTACCATCAATACGGGCGAGGGGCTGTTTGCTTCGGTGGTGGCCGTAGCCTTTGCCTATGAAGGCTGGATTATTGCTACCTCCATCAATGCTGAGCTCAGGGATGCCAAGCGGAACTTACCCAGAGCACTGGTCTTTGGTTCACTTATTGTCGTCTTTGTTTACATTACCTACTATATTGGCCTTGCCGGGGCCGTTACCACGGAGGCCTTAATGGAGAGCGGCGAGGCAGGTGCTAAGTTGGCCTTTCAGAACATCTTCGGCTCGGTGGGAGGAACCCTGGTTTTTGTGATTGTCATAATTTCCTGTCTTGGCACACTTAATGGCCTCATGATGGGCTCCACCCGGGGCATGTATGCGTTGGCCGTTCGTAACAGGGGACCGGCACCGGAAGCTTTTATTCAGGTAGATAAGTATACCAATATGCCTGCCAATTCATCCGTATTAGGATTATTGCTTTGCAGCTTTTGGCTCCTATATTTCTACGGTGCTAATCTTACCGACCCTTGGTTTGGCCCCTTCTGCTTCGATACCTCGGAGCTGCCTATAGTTACTCTTTACGGAGGCTATATTCCTATCTTCTTTATGCTGATGAAAAAAGAGAAAGAATTAAGTGTGTTCAAACGGTTTATTATGCCGGCCCTTTCTATAATCGGTTGTATCTTTATGGTGATTGCCGCTATTATCGCTCACGGCATGGCCGTTTTCTATTATTTAATTGTATTTACAGTGATCATGCTTATTGGAGCTTGTTTTCGAGGTAAAGATGCGTTAAGATAATAAAATGGCATAAAAGGAAAGTATTGGGAACCCCCCTTTTTATTGGAGCATATATTAACCATATAGGGGGGATGAAATTAATGGCAAGATGGCTTAGAAGTTTAAGAACCAACACACCTCAAGAGGGCTTTGAATTGGCAATCACCCTTTCCCAAAAAGGTGTGGAATATACTCAACCATCCTTGGAAATTCGTAAACGATTACGACCAAAATACTCGAGGGATGCAGATAGCTTGATCGCTGTGTCTCAAGTTATCGCTATTAATTTCCAAACAATTGCTGCCGCCAACAACTACTGGATGGATAATAACCATTATTACTAAAACCATTACTAAAACGGTCTGTCCCTTGGCAACGTAAAAGCCAACTTAACAAGGGACAGACTTTTCTATCTGCACCGGCTCCGGTAATTACAGGATGTACTGAATACCAATCTATCTCTCAATGCTGTATAATCTAGCTACAAATAAGTCACGCTAAGACAGGGGTAATGAGCCATATGACAAAGGGGAAAGTAACGTGGAAATAGGATGGGAATTCGATAACAGTTATGCTCGCTTGCCGGACACATTTTTTACTAAGCTCAATCCTACACCGGTAGCATCGCCGGAGTTGGTTATTCTTAATGAATCATTGGCAACTTCCTTGGGACTGAATGTACAAGCCCTGCGTAGCGGTGACGGGGTAGAAATCCTTGCCGGCAACAGGATTCCGGAAGGTGCTGAACCACTCGCTCAAGCTTATGCGGGGCATCAATTCGGGTATTTTACCATGTTAGGAGACGGACGGGCTCATCTGCTGGGGGAGCATATTACTCCTAAAGGTGAGCGGGTTGATATCCAACTGAAGGGCTCAGGCAGAACACCTTATTCTCGTGGCGGTGACGGGCGGGCGGCGTTAGGTCCCATGTTGCGGGAATATATTATCAGCGAAGGAATGCATGGACTTGGGATACCTACTACTCGAAGCTTAGCAGTCGTCACAACCGGAGAACCGGTCTTCAGGGAAACAAGACTCCCTGGGGCGATCCTGACCAGGGTTGCTTCCAGTCACCTGCGGGTAGGCACTTTTGAATATGTTGTCAAATGGGGCACATTTGAAGAGTTGAAAACTTTAGCTGACTATACACTGGTAAGGCATTTCCCGTTTGATGATTCTGTTGATCACCCTTACCTTTTTCTGCTTCAGGAAGTTGTCAAACGCCAAGCTGAGCTAATTGCCAAGTGGCAGCTGGTCGGGTTTGTCCATGGGGTAATGAATACTGATAACATGGCCCTTAGCGGAGAAACCATTGATTATGGTCCGTGTGCTTTTATGGATAACTATGATCCGGCAACAGTATTCAGTTCTATTGATACCCATGGTCGTTATGCTTATGGTAACCAGCCTTACATTGCCCAGTGGAACCTGGCCAGATTTGCCGAAACCTTATTGCCGTTATTGCATGACGACCGGGAGCAAGCAATCAAAATGGCTGAGGATGCCCTTTCCGACTTTAACAAAGTATTTTATTGTCATTGGCTGTCGGGGATGAGAGCAAAACTGGGCATCTTTAATGAAGAGGAGCAGGATGAGGCCTTAATTAATAATTTGCTTACCATAATGAAGCAGTACGGTGCAGATTATACTAATACTTTTAGGGCTATAACTTTTGACGAACCGGAAGATACGGATTTCTTTGCCGGCAGGGAATTTGTCCAGTGGCATGAGTTGTGGCAGGCGAGATTGAGCAGGCAAGAGGAATCAAAAGCTCATTCAAAAGAGTTAATGATGAAAAGTAATCCTGCAGTAATTCCTCGTAATCACTGGGTTGAGGAGGCATTGGAAGCAGCGGTGAAACATACCGACTATAGCGTGATGGAGGAGCTTCTGGCTGCTCTTTCCAATCCCTATGCCCATACCCCCAGTCAAGCCAAATACACTACCCTTCCTCCCCCATCAACAGAACCTTATGTTACCTATTGTGGAACGTGATTAATCCGCAGGCCGGCCTTTTTCTGGCATCCCTTGCCGGTTTGCAAGTGATGATAACTTCCGTTTCCTTCGGTTATAAACTATGAGAACTAAGTCCGGCAGCAAAGAGGGGACCGCGAAAAGTAATGCTAGTAAGAATCCTCGCCATTTCTTCCGGTGTTTCCCGGCATCCCCTGTCCAACCACTCTTGAACTACACCAAAGTGAGCGGCAGCAATATAGGAAATCAGGTACTCGGCAGGCACAAGCAGTTTTTCTTTTTTAATTAATGTGGCACTGTTCTTTTCAAAGACATGGTGCCACATTGTTTTTTTAATTTGGGTTTGTAGTGCATTGTTGCCCTTTGTAGCCAGTATTGCTTGCATTAAACGGGCGTTGGCCTTGAAGTATTCAAATAGTTTTATGACAATAGCCAAAGGCAAGTGATCATTGACAACATCAATACCTGACAGAGAAGCTATTTCCAACAATATATTTTCGATATCCTGGGTTACTTCCTCCAACGTCTGATCCAGCAAATCATACTTATCCTTGTAGTGAAGATAAAAAGTCCCCCGGTTGATATTGGCCCTGGTTGTAATGTCCTTTACTGACAGGGCGTCAAACCCTTTTTCCTCAATTAGTGATACCAGGGCATCTCTAATTGCCTTTTTGGTGCGCCTAATTCGCCGGTCTACAGTTCCACTCATTAGTCGACCCTCCTGACCCTTTTATTGAAGCAATAGCAATTCTGCCCTTTGTCCCCAAACGGGCTTCGTCTTTCGCCCGTGATTAGCACCGAGTGGGAAGTTGTAATTGGTCGCAGGCTGAACATAGGCTGACAATGTGTTGATTATTAGACATACTGTCCGATTTTGTTTATTGCAGCCCGACTGCTGTTTCATTATAATCAAACATAGATAAATAATCAACTCGCTGTCTAATAAAATAGCTTTTTTCCGGGAGGGCAGAAATGGGGACCACTAACTGTATTGTGATGCACAAGGTAAACAAGTTTTTTGGCAGGAAACATATCCTGAAAGATATTGATCTGGAAATCCCTTATGGCCGGATTTTTGGTTTGCTGGGCCCTTCCGGCTGTGGCAAAACCACCATGGTGAAAATTGTGGCGGGGATTTTGGAAGCTACGTCCGGTGAAACCTATGTCCTGGGGCAGGCAATGCCAAAGCTTAGCCTGATGAACAAGATCGGGTATATGGCCCAGTCTGATGCCCTCTACAGTTCTTTGACCGCGGAGGAAAACTTGCATTTTTTCGGTTCCATCTACGGGCTGAGGAAGGCCGAAATAAAGAGGAGGACCGGGGAGGTCATGGAATTGGTCAATCTTTCTGCTGATCTCCGTAAGCCTGTCGGGGCTTTTTCCGGGGGGATGAAGCGCCGGCTTTCGCTGGCCATGGCTATCATGCACAAACCTCCGGTTTTGGTTTTAGATGAACCTACGGTGGGGATTGATCCTCTCTTGAGAAAACAGATTTGGCAGGAACTGAATAATTTAGCAGCTGACGGTGTGACCATCCTGGTGACAACTCACGTTATGGATGAGGCCGATAAATGCCATAGCTTGGCCCTGATGAGAGAAGGGCGTCTGATTGCCAAAGGAAGCGCCCGGGAACTGCAGGAGAGGATTGGTGCAGTCAGTCTGGAAGAAGCTTTCATCTATTATGGGGGGCGGCAAAATGAGAATTAGAGCTTTAGCCTTCCGGATCTTAAATCAGCTGCGTCATGACCGTCGCACCCTGGCTTTGATGCTGGTTGCTCCTGTTTTTCTCCTGACTCTGGTTTATTTTATTCTGGGAGATACGGTGCCGGTGGTAAACGTTGCTGTAATCAATGGACCGGCCGGATTTGAAGATAAATTGGAGGAATATAACGTTAGGGGATTCCGGTACGGTGAGCATGAGGCTCGCTTGGCCTTGGAGCAGGGAGAGGTTATTGCCACTATTGAGATCCGGAACGGAAAGTCCTTTATCGAAATAGACGGCAGCAATCCTACTAAAGCCAGAGTTGCTTTGGCTGCTTTGGAGCAGGCTAAACAACCGGTATTGTCTGCCCGGCCGGATTTAAAATCGGAAATTCATTATGTCTACGGCCAGGAAGATTTGCCTCTTTTTGACATGGCCGGTCCCACCTTAATCGGCTTTATTGTCTTCTTTTTCGTCTTTTTAGTGTCCGGTATTTCTTTTCTCCAGGAAAGGACTTCCGGCACTTTGGAGAAACTCCTATCCACTCCAATTCGACGTTGGGAAATCGTAGTGGGCTATGTGCTTGGTTTCGGCCTGTTCACCGTCCTGCAGTCATTTTTGATTTCCTGGTATTGTGTCTATGTGCTTAAGGTGATGATGATCGGTTCTTTTACCTTAATTATGCTGATTACTTTACTGACGGCCATGATTGCCCTTACTTTGGGGATGCTGATTTCCACCCTTGCCAATAATGAGTTCCAGATGATCCAGTTTATTCCCCTGATTATTGTTCCGCAGGTTTTCTTTTCCGGTCTATTTGACCTGCCTCCTGTCATCGAGAAATTTGGTTACGTGATGCCGCTGTATTATATAGCCGGTGCTTTGACCGAGGTGATGATTAAAGGAAGGGGCCTGGAACTCATTGCCGGTGATTTAGGGATCATCTTGGCCTATTCCGCCGGCTTCATGACGTTGAATACCCTGTTTTTGAAGAAATATCGCCGTATTTGAAAAATTGGGGGGCTTGGAAGATGGGAAAAAGAGCAGTATTTTTGGGATTAGTATGCATAGGGCTGGTAGGGATGATGCCGGTCATGGGCGGTTGTTCCCCGGCGGAGCCGGTGTTTGAAGGTGTGGTGGAGACAAGTATCTATGGTCATTACAGTGAGGTAGCGGGGAAAATCATCGAACTGCCTGTGGAACTGGGGCAGGAGGTCAAGGCAGGAGATGTTATTGCCATACTGGATGACACTAATGAAAGGTATAATCTGGAGCAATTAGAGAAAACCCTGGCCAAAAAACAGGCCCTGCTGGCTGAATTGACCCTAGGGGTAGATCCGGAAGAACTGAAGCAGGGTCAGAACAATGTTTCCTTAGCGGAGCTAGCTTACGAAAATGCACAACTGACCCGGGACAAGACCAAGCAAGACTATGAAGATGCCTTGGCTTTGTGGGAAGCAGGGGCTTTGGTACAAGCTGAGCTGGATCGCCTCAAGTACCAGGCGGATTTGGCGGAAGCTGCGGTAGAAACGGCAGCCATGCAATTAGATAACGCCAGGCAGAAACTGGCTTTGCTCCAAAAAGGGCTTCCTAGGGAGAAAATAGCCGGAGCCCAGGCAGATGTGGAATTAACCCAGGTCCAGATTCGCCAAAGCAGGGATAATTTAACCAAATATACAATTACCGCTCTTTGTGACGGTACGGTAATTAGCAAAAACTACCTGCAGGGCAGTATTGTTGCTCCCGGTTATGATCTGGTGGACATCGCTTCGGCAACGGAAAAACACCTGGTGATTTATGTGCCGAAGGAATACCTGTCCCGGTTAAGCTACGGTCAGGAAGCAGTGATTATGAGCGGCGAGAGGGAATACAAGGGTACCGTCAGCTTTATCGATGTCAAGGCTCAGTATACTCCTAAAGATATGCAGACCCAAGCTAACAAAAACAAAGAGAGCATGAAGGTCAGGGTCAACTTTTCTCCGGAGCTTCCCTTAAAATTAGGGGAGAGAGCAGAGGTCAGACTGTTCTTATAATCCCGCAGGCCAATCTTTTCCCTGCGTCTCCTGCCGGTTGAGTACGGTAGTCATCGGGGTTTTGGTGAATGGTAACAGACCTACCGGTTACCTGGTAAGGTTTAAAAGCGTTGGTGAAGAAACACATTTTTGCATACCCGTCATTGGAGAACAGAACGGGAAAATCCCCGGCATGATTGCCATGAGGTTGATCGGTGGGGTTCCAGTGTCCACCGGCAGCTTGGAATGGATCCTGTGGATCTCCTACAGTACAGTTGCCGGATTCATGGATATGAAAACCATGGGGACCGGTGGGATTTCCCCCGTTGGTGGCCGGCTGATAGGGAGGGAGACCGGTTATCTCTGCACAGACCCATGTTCCGCCGGGTACATCGTAAAAAAGAACAATGCCCTGTATCTGGGGCCTGAGGGGGCCGCCCCGGATATTGGCGATGGCTGAAGGTCTATTTGAAAACAATGCTTTCACTCCAATCTACTAATTCAATTTCAAAACTTACATTTTCTGCTATTATATTAAATTGAGGGTGAACCGGTGCCAATATAATTGGACACCCGCAATGCAATAAAGCCGGGATGGATACTTTTGGCTTATTGGGCCTTGTCCACCCTCGCCGGACATGATAAAATAGAAAGGAAGAGTGCTTTTTGGCTGGTTGGGTCTGTAATTCTTTATTAGGACGCTGTAATGAACCAAGGGCGAGACTGACAAAATGTAGTGCCTGCAGCAGACAAAATTATCCTAATCCCCAGAACTTTATGTAGAAAAAGACAAGGAGGCATATATGGTTAAGACTTCACCATCGAGAGCCTGGCTTGTTGTATGTGCAGCAACCGGGCTAAATTTTTTGACAGGCATTCTTTATATTTGGAGTATTCTAAGTAGCGCTTTGATCACCGAGTTGCATTGGAGCAGCAAAGAAGCATCTCTTCCTTACACGGTTGCGACCATCTCCTTTGTTATCTTTATGATATTTTTTGGTAGATTACAGGATACCAAGGGACCAAGATTTACAGCCACTTTTTCTGCAGTTCTCATGGGCGTGGGGCTTATTCTCTCCGGGTTAGTTCTAAGTCCCCTGCAGATGGTCATAACTTTTGGTATTATTGCCGGGGCAGGAATTGGAACCGGAAGTATCTCAACTATGCCCCCTGCTGTAAAATGGTTTCCTCCGGAGAGGAAAGGGCAAATCACGGGGATTGTCGTTGCAGGAGTTGGTATGTCATCAGTCTTTTTTGCACCGTTAGCTAGCGCCCTACTCAAGTCAGTCGGTATTTCCATGACCTTTGTTTACTGTGGAATTGGTGTTTTACTCGCCGGCTTGTTCTTTGCTTCACAATTACATAACCCCCCTGCAGGACATCGTCCCGTAGGAAATAGCCAGACACAACAAACGGCAGCGTCCGGCACTTTTGCTAAAGACATGAACTCGAAAGAAATGCTGAAAACCCGTGATTTTTACAAGCTTTGGTTAATGCTGGCTTTCTCGTCATCGGCTGGGCTGATGATTATCGGACATGCGGCCAATATTGCCCGGATTCAGGTTAACTGGGAGGGCGGCTTCCTGTTGGTGGTTTTGTTAGCTATTTTTAATACGTTAGGAAGGTTTCTTGGTGGGGCTGTTTCTGATAAGATTGGCCGGATTAATACCTTACGAATCATATTTTCGATACAAGCAATTAATATGTTGCTGTTTGGCCGGTTTGGAACCATTGCTTTGCTTGCCCTAGGAGTAGCCCTGGCCGGGATAAACTATGGAGCTATCTTTTCTGTTTACCCGGCAATTACTGTTGATTTGTATGGGATTAAGAATGTTGGAGGCAATTACGGAATCCTGTTTACTGCTTACGGGGCAGGCGGTTTCATTGGACCCATGGCGGCTGCGGCAGTCTTTGATACCATCGGCAGTTATGACGCCGCATACTTAATTGCTTGCCTGCTGTTAGTAGTATCGGTAGCTGTAACGTTTACCTTTAAATCCCGGCAGGAAAGAGAAAACCTTTTGGCTGCCCAGGAAGCCGGTACCAAATAAGAACCTGATTGTTTGGAGAAGCAAGACTTGCCATTGCGGAAGTAGTGGTAAGTCTTGCTTATTTTTCACCTTTCTTCCTCTTATCTGCAGGTTGTTGACAACTTTGTCGACAGTCTGCATGGCTGACACATTTCTTAGCAAAACAAAGGACATTTACCCGGTTTAACTTGGTAAGCTCAATTACCTGCTTGTAATTGACACAAACAACGTTAATTGCTAGAATTAACTTTGTAGTACGAACATATTATAGCAAAATGACACTAAAATTGCCATTTTTTGCAACAAACAGGTTTTTGCTTGGAAACCTGCACCCGGTCTAATCATGAGGAGGCTTAATTCTTGTATAATTTATCCCTAAGTAAGATAGCCCAAGCTATTCAGGCAGAGTTGATAGGCGAAGGTGGTCGGATTGAACCTAGTGGTGCTTCGATAGACACCAGGAATCTGGAGCCGGGTCAACTTTTCTTTGCTCTTGCAGGCGAAAAAACAGACGGGCACAATTTTCTGAAAGAGGCTTGTCGATTAGGTGCCGCGGCAGCTGTAGTTAATCGTATTCCGCCTGAACTCCAAGGGATAGATTTTCCTTTGCTTCTTGTGCCGGATCCCGAAAAGGCTTTGCAACGGCTAGCCTTTGTTCAGCGTAACTTAACGCAATCTCCGGTAATTGCTATTACCGGAAGCACAGGTAAGACTACGACTAAAGATATACTCGCCTCTATTCTGGCTGAAAAAGGAAATGTCTTAAGTACCGAGGGAAATTATAATAATGAGTTAGGTTTACCATTGACATTGCTTGCCTTGGAAAAGCAACACTGGGCGGTTGTTACGGAAATGGGTATGGATGATTTGGGAGAAATTGATTTTTTGGCTTCAATTGCCCAGCCAACCCATGGGATAATTACAAATATAGGTCATGCCCATCAGGAAGTTTTAGGTTCGCAAGAAAAAATTGCCCAGGCTAAAGCCGAATTGTTCCCGCATATCTCGCCAAACGGCGGGCTTACCTTAAACAAACAGGATGAAGCAATTCTACAACCATGGCTCTCCAATGTCCGCTGCCAAATTAATTGGGTTGATTATTCGCCGCCCGCAGACCTATGGGCTACAGAAATTCTGCCCAATGAGTGCAATTATGGCTATACCTTTCAGATCTGTACGGAAGGCAGAAAGCTCCCTGTAACGCTAAACATACCAGGACGGCATAATATTATTAATTCACTGGCCGCTGTTAGCATTGCCAGACAACTGGGGCTGTCATGGGAGGAAATCAAATCAGGTTTAAGCAAGGTGCATTTGACCCCCATGAGACTGGAAATAATCGAGCTGCCCGAACAAGAATTAACTTTGATTAATGACGCTTATAATGCCAACCCGGCTTCTATGGCTGCAGCCTTGGAAGTGTTACATAATGTGGCCGGAAACCGGAGGAAGATAGCTGTTCTGGGAGACATGTTTGAGCTTGGTTCTTATTCTGTTGCGGGTCATCTTGAGGTAGGTGAAAAAGCCCAAGCTATCCACCCTGAATACCTCGTTACAGTGGGGGAGTTCGGTCATTACATCGCTGAAGGAGCAGTAAATGCAGGATTGCCGGCGGGCAAAATAAGATCTTTTCGAGAGAACCGGGAAGCCTTGTCGTTCCTAAAAAAGATTATTACTGCGGGGGATGTAATACTGGTTAAAGGCTCTCGCGGAGTAAAGATGGAGCAGATTGTTGCAGGTTTATGTCCGGCGGGGCGGTAAAAATGTTGGGGCGGTTTAGGAAGACTGCTTTTTATTTTTTCCTAGGACGAGGTAGAATTTGCATTACTATAGACACATTGTAGATACAATAAGAATTTGGCATTGTGTTCTTATGAACAGGAGGTCATCATGGATATTTTTAGTGATATCGAATCTAATGTCCGGTCGTATTGCAGGTCTTTCCCGGAACTGTTTACCAAAGCTAAAGGTTCTAAACTTGTGGCTGCCTCAGGAAAAGAATATATTGATTTCTTTGCCGGTGCGGGGGCGTTAAATTATGGTCATAATAATGATTTTATTAAGGAACGGATAGTTAATTATATTATGGAAGATGGGGTTATGCATGCTTTGGACATGTATACCCAGGCCAAGAAAGAATTCCTAGTGACCTTTAACGAATATATCTTAAAACCGCGCAAGTTAAATTACAAAATTCAATTTCCCGGGCCTACAGGTACTAATGCAGTAGAAGCGGCACTCAAGCTGGCTAGGAAAGTAAAAAATCGTACGGGAATCTTTTCGTTTATGGGTGGCTTCCATGGCATGTCTTTAGGAAGCTTAGCGGTAACCAGCAATTATTACCATCGTAAAGGAGCAGGTATACCGTTAGATAACGTTACTTTTATTCCCTATTACAATACTTTTGACAATGGATTCGACAGCATTGATTATTTGGCCAAAATACTGGCCGATAGTCATTCAGGCATTGAAAAGCCTGCGGCCATCATCTTTGAGACTGTGCAGGCCGAAGGGGGAATTAATGTAGCACCTATAGATTGGCTACAGCGGCTGTCTGAGCTTTGTTGCAAGGAAGATATTCTTTTGATTTGTGACGATATTCAGGTTGGGTGCGATCGAACCGGTACCTATTTTTCTTTTGAGAGGGCCGGAATAACACCTGACATTGTTGTATTGTCGAAGTCTATCAGTGGATATGGTTTTCCTCTTTCCATGCTATTGTTTAAGCCGGAATTAGATATTTGGCAGCCCGGTGAACATAACGGTACTTTTAGGGGCAACCAGTTGGCTTTTGTAGCTGGGCAGGCCGCTTTGGAATACAGAAAAAGCACCTCATTGAGTGATGAGGTTAGGTTAAAAGCCCGGTTTTTAGAAAGTTTTCTGAAGGAGCAGGTAGCATCTATCCATCAGCAAATTGAAATAAGAGGACTTGGTATGATTTGGGGTGTCGATCTGTCAAGATGCGGAGAAGGGGAGCCGGCAAAAGAGGTTGCCAGGCGTTGTTTTGAACTGGGATTGATCATTGAGCGTGTGGGACGGGGAGACACAGTATTAAAAGTAATGCCTCCATTAAACATACACCGGGATGAATTAATGAAAGGCTGCCAAATACTGGGACAGGCCATCCGGGAAACCATTGGTAATAAACCGGCAGCCGGTTTAAAAGATGTCCTTTAAATACCAGCTTTTGGATGAGGAGGAGGAAAATTGGATAAACCCACAAAAGACTTTGCGGCAAAATACCATGAGTTTTTGCAGGCGCATCCAAAAGGCCATTTTATGCAATCCCTGGGATGGGCAAAACTAAAATCCAGTTGGATAAACGAGATTATTTATGTCGAGGACGAAAACGGTGAAATTAAAGGGTCCATGAGTTTGTTGATCAGGAAGCTGCCGTTTTTGCCCTATACCATAATGTATTCTCCACGCGGACCGGTTTGCGATCCCCATGATGCGCAGATTCTTAAAGAGCTGCTGGAAAAGGCAAAAACAGTTGCCAAAAAATATAAGAGTTATGTTTTAAAATTGGATCCGGATATTGAGATAGAGGACAAGCAATTTGAGGAAATTGTAAAGAAACTTGGTTTAAAAGTAAACCGCGGACTGGGGAATTATGATGGAATTCAACCCAGGTTCGTTTTTAGGCTTGATTTGAGAAATAAAACTGAAGATGAATTGATGAAAAGCTTTCATCCTAAGACCAGGTACAATATCCGGCTTGCCCATAAAAGGGGTGTTCGCTGTGTTATCGGTACAAGGGATGATATCGCGATTTTCCACAAACTGATCGTTGAAACCGGGATCCGGGACGGCTTTATTGTCAGGCAACAGGAGTATTATGAACAAGTCTATGATTACTTGGGACCTGAACATGTTCGGGTGTTTCTTGCTTATTATGAGGATACACCTATCGCCGGTTCGATTGCTATCCTCTGGGGTAATAAGTGTTGGTATCTTTACGGGGCCAGTAGCAATCAACTGAGAAACCTGATGCCCAACTATCTCTTACAATGGGAAATGATCAAATGGGCTCTCGAATCAGGCTGTGATCTATATGACTTTAGAGGAGTTCCGGGTGATCTAAGTGAGGACAACCCGATGGTGGGCCTGTACCGGTTCAAAAAAGGTTTCAAGGGAAAGTATACGGAGTTTGTCGGTATGCTTGACTACGTATTTAATCCATTCATTTTTTTCTGTGCGGAAAACGGCATTACCTTTTTTAGAGAGTGGAGAAGAAGACTATATAATTTCAAGAATCGAATTACCGGATCGAAGAAATAGTGTCTTTTTGGCATTGCTGCTAAACGGATTTTCCAATGAGGGGTGAAGTCCTTCGGATTGTATTATATTAAGACCGTTTCCTTGAGCATCAAGTTGAAGGAGTTTGGGCAAAGTGGCGGAACCAGCTAATACTGCTAGTACTAAGAGAACAGACAACAGGGGACTTGCTAAAGCTGCAGGGATTGTTATGGTTGCAATGTTAATATCAAGAATTCTAGGGTTTGTGCGTGATCTAGCCATGACATCCCAATTTGGCCGCTCTTACATAACTGATGCTTATATTGCCGCTTTTACTATACCGGATTTAATCTATGATTTGCTGGTGGGGGGTGCCCTCAGTTCAGCGTTTATTCCTGTATTTTCAAGCTACCTGGCCCAGGGAAAAGAGGATGAAGGTTGGGAAGTAGCCAGTACAGTCGTTAATATCGTCATAGTTGGTTTATGTATAGGAATTGGTTTGGGTTTTTACTTTACGCCCTCATTGATTTCATTGGTAGCCAGCAAGTTCGATGGTGAAAGATTGGATTTGACGGTAAAACTATCCCGAATAATGCTTCCTTCTGTACTTTTTACAGGGTTAAACGGAATAATGCTGGGGATCCTCAATTCGTATAAACAATTTGCTTATCCTGCCATCGGCGCCGTTATTTACAACGTTGGAATCATAGCAATGGGTCTTTTATTGGGGCCTCATATAGGTATTGCCGGCTTTTCCATTGGGGTTGTTGTTGGGGTAATTGGCAGCTTTTTGATCCAGATTAGTTCCTTATTTTTTTTACGTAAAATGAAATATAGACCCGTATTAAACCTGGGTCATCCGGGAATCAAAAAACTAGGTTCATTGGCTATAGCATCTATAATTGGGTTATCAATTGGACAGATAAACTTTATAGTCAACCAGAACCTGGCATCGGGTCTCTCTTTGGGAAGTATTACAGCCCTTAGGATGGCCAATAGAATTATGTGGGTCCCTATCGGTATATTTGCCCATTCCATCGGTGTCACTATTTTCCCCACTCTTGTATCCAATGTAGCTACCAAACGAATCAAGGAATTTAAAGAGAATTTTTCTTACGGACTTCGTATGATTTTGTTCATTATCATCCCTGCCTCCGTTGGCTTAATGACGTTTGGTGAGCCAATAGTGCGGCTGCTTTTTGAGCAAGGACAGTTTCACCGTAGTGACACCATAGCAACTGCAGAGGTTTTGTTTTTTTACTCAATTGGAATGTTTGCGCAATCTGCTATTTCAATTGTTACCCGTGGCTTTTATGCTTTTCACGATACCAGAACCCCTATCAAAGTCGGCTTGGTTATGATTGCTGTTAATTATACTTTCAGTCATCTCTTTATCGTGTATCTAGGGGCGAAAGGCTTAGCTTTGTCTTACTCATTGACCGGTTTTCTTAACCTGTCTGCCTTGTTCTTTTTATTAAGACTTAAAGTTGGGTCGATGGGAATAAATAAGATCGCCGTTTCAGCCCTTAAGACTTTAGTGGCATCACTGGCTATGGGAGCTTGCACATACTTCATGACTCAATTTTATGAGTCTCTAATACTTGTTAATCAAAAAAGTGCGCAGTTAGTAGAAGTTGTCCTGATCGTCGGGATTTCTGCAATCATTTACTTAATATTAACCAAAGCTTTACGAATGGAAGAAGCGGATATTGTAATGAACAATTTTCTGGCAAGATTTAAAGGAACTCCCTTTGCCGCAATCGCCGGCCTAAAAGACAAAAGACATAGACGCAAGGTGGACTAATAGGACGGTACCGGGGATTACTCGAAAGAAGGAGAAAGTTCGAATGAAGGAATTTTCCATTTCAACTTATGTCCGTGAGCTTGAAGAAAATAATTTATTAATTAACACAAACTGCTCCAAAGAGACCGGGGATGTAGTAGTTAAAAAAGTATCCTACAATTCAAATGACGTAACTGAAAATACTCTTTTCGTATGTAAAGGGGCAGGTTTTAAAGAAGAGTACCTGGACATGGCAATTGAAAAAGGAGCCGTAGCTTATATCAGCCAAAAGGATTACCATAAGGATATACCTTGTATAATGGTGAGTAATGCCCAGAAAGCCTTATCTCTTACGGCTATAAAGTACTATAATAACCCGCAGGAAAACTTAAAATTGATTGGTATTACAGGAACAAAGGGAAAAACAACTACTGCGAATTTTGTAAAATCTATCTTAGATGATTATTTACGAGACAAGCATTTACCCGAAGCAGGAATAATCACAACCGATTCTGTTTTCGATGGAAAAAATAAAATTTCCTCAAACTTAACAACTCCGGAATCCTTGGAGTTACAGAAGTATTTTTTTACTGCTGTTAATAATAATACCCAATACATGGTTGTTGAGGTTTCCAGCCAAGCACTTAAATATGGGAGAGTCCATGGTGTGTGCTTTGATGTTGGAGTCTTTTTAAATATCTCCGAAGATCATATTAGTGACATCGAACATACTGACTATAACGATTACTTTACTTCGAAACTAAAATTGTTCAATAATTGTATTACCGCATGTGTTAACCTGAACTCAGATGAGGTTTCCGAAGTATTGGCCGCCGCACAAAAGGCGGATAGAGTTATGACCTTTGGCATCGGACAAGCCGCAAACGTTTGCGGTTATAACATATTGGATGATGCTTTTGAGCCTGTATTTTACGCTAAGACCGATTTGTTTAGCAGGAAATTTAACCTTAAAATGTCGGGAATTTTTAATGTTGAAAACGCCCTTGCCGCAATTGCGGTGGCAAATTCTTTGGGAATTCCCGAAAAATACATCTATTCAGGGTTGAGTAAAGCCAAAGTAAACGGAAGGATGGATAAATACACCAGCAAAAACGGGGAAAAAGTAGTCGTCGTTGATTATGCACATAATAAGCTGAGTTTTAACCGGCTATATGATTCTGTGCAAAAACAATATCCCGGGCATAAGATTATCACTGTCTTTGGCTGTCCCGGTGAAAAAGCAATTACCAGGAGGAGGGACCTTGGTTTAATATCAGGATTAAGGTCCAATAAGATAATTATTACCATGGAGGATCCCGGTACAGAGAATATAAGGGAAATATGCGAGGAGATTGCCCAGTACGTGAAGCAAAACAACAATAATTACGAAATAGTTGAAGATAGGACAGAAGCCATTAGGAGGGCCATACTTTTACCGGAACCTAATACAGTGGTGTTAATTACGGGCAAAGGTGATGAACGTTACCAAAGGATCGGTAAAAAAACAATAAAGTACCCCTCCGATGTTGAAAATGCGATCAGGTTTTTAGAAGAGTATGAGACAGTTAAGAGACTAAAACAGGTAAATTAATGCAAGAAAATTTCATACAAAGGACTGTTGCACTTTGAAGATCGTAGAAAAAGATTTTGTTCCGGTTTTGTTTGGAAGCGATGTCAACACATATGCCATGGCCAGGGCTTTTTATGAAGAATACGGGATAAAAAGCATAGTGATTGGTAAATTTCCATCTGGACCTAGTTGTAACAGTAAAATAATCGAATACTATTCGGATCTTAATATAGGCCGGCAGGAAGTTTTTCTTAAGATGGTTGATGATATTTGCAAGAAGTATTCCAATAAAAAAATCCTACTTATCGGTTGCGGTGATAATTATGTTGAGTTGATTGTACGGAACAGGTCGCTTTTTGCTAAGAATGTTGTTGCTCCATATATAGACGAATTATTGCTGGAACAACTGTTAACCAAGAAAAAGTTCTATGAAATGTGTGAACGCTATAATTTGGATTATCCAAAAACACTTATTTACGACAAAACGATGGGTAACGACTTGTCTTTACCCTTTGACTTTCCTGTTATAGTGAAGCCTTCAAACAGTATTGAATACTGGAAGAATGATTTTCCCGGGCAAAAGAAAGTATATAGAATCAGCAATCAGGAAGATTTGAATGATGTTGTTAATCAAATTTACCGGGCCGGTTATAACGATAGTTTGATTATACAAGAGTATATACCGGGAGATGATTCGTTCTTAAGAATCATGGTGTCTTATTCGGGTAAGGACAAGAAGGTAAAATTAATGTCATTAGCCCACGTGATGTTAGAAGAGTACACTCCTATGGGGTTAGGTAGTACTTCAGTGTTAATTACTGATTATAACCAAGAATTATCGGACAAAATTAAGACCTTTTTAGAAGAAATAGGGTACACCGGTTTTTCAACTTTTGATATCAAGTACGACGAGAGAGACAAAAAGTATAAAATACTGGAGATAAACTGTCGCCAAGGTAGAAGCAGTTCTTATGTAACCGGTGCCGGGTTCAATCTGGCCAAATACGTCGCCGATGAACATATTTACAATAAGTCCTTTGATTTTCAGGTTGTCAAAAACAGGATTCTCTGGATTGTGATACCTTTACCCATTGTATATAAGTATGTCAAAGATAAGGCCCATTTGGCTGAAATCAGGCAATTAATCAGGGACAAGAAAGTCTTTAACCCCTTATTTTTTAAGGGAGACTACGGCATAAAGAGATTATTTTATTTATGTAAATCCTATTTAGGCCAATTTATTAAATATAAGAAATACTATCCTCGCGACTTTTCCGGTTAAAGTTGCCGGCCTAACGTTATGTATCTATTCACGACTTTAGTGCGTGAGCCCTGTTCAGTGTCATGCTATCTCCCCTGAAGGTAGCATGACACGAGGATTCTGTCCGGATTAGTTGGGGGGCTACATGGATCTGCTTGGGGCTATTGTTCTTTAACGGCGAATTATCAAAAGATATTATTGTTCAGGGGGGTTATTATGGCAGACAAAGAAGTCGAAAGGTTTGAAGATTTTTTAGAAGATTCCTTTAAAAAGAATGTGTCCAGGGAATTAAGGTTATCCGGTAAAGAAGTCGAATACATACTGAGTAAGTATCCGAAAGCTATAATAACAGGGCTATCCAATGGAGAATCATCTGATGGCAAGCATTGGTACATAGTTAAATTTTAGGTTTCATTAATCATATTTATTTAATCATTTATGCTGTCGGAGCTTTTCGCATAAAAAGTCAGCTTAGGCCGGTGCCATGGCTTTTTTTATTACTTTTAGCTAGTATATGTAGTGTATTCAATAATGCACTGTTAGGGAGAGAAAAAATGAATATCAAAAACCGGTTGTTCTTAGGTGATTGCCTTGAAATACTGGGCAGGTTGCCGGACAAATGCGTTGATCTGGTTTTCGCAGATCCCCCTTATAACCTGCAGTTGGAAAACGAACTTTTCAGACCTAATGAGACGCGTGTTAACGGAGTTGAAGATCAGTGGGATAAATTCCCTAATCTTGAGGAATATTATAATTTCACAAAAAGCTGGCTGGCTGAATGTAAAAGGATCTTGAAAGATTCCGGTACCATTTGGGTGATTGGTACTTATCACAATATTTTTTCCGTTGGGAAAGCCATGCAGGACTTGGGCTTTTGGATTCTTAACGATATAGTTTGGATCAAGAGCAACCCGATGCCCAATTTCAGAGGTGTTCGCTTTACCAATGCCCATGAAACTCTGATTTGGGCCAAAAAGGATAAGGAACAGAAGCAGTATACCTTTAATTACCAAGCTATGAAAATGCTTAATGACGGCAAGCAGATGAGGAGCGACTGGGTGATACCTCTATGTACCGGCAGTGAGAGAATTAAGCTTAACGGGGAAAAGGCTCATCCAACCCAAAAGCCTGAGGCTCTTTTGAGGCGGGTGCTTCTATCCAGTACCAAAGTGGGGGATTTAATTCTCGATCCCTTTTTCGGGACCGGAACCACCGGCGCAGTAGCCAAAAAACTACACAGAAACTGGGTAGGAATCGAAAAGGAACAACTTTACGTTGACATTGCTTTAGAGCGGATTAACAGCATTGAAGTTTCAGAGCAGGATTTAAGCCTTTTTAGTACGCCTTCCAAACGTGATCGGCCCAGGGTTCCCTTCAGTGCATTGGTCGAGCAGGATTTGCTGGAGATAGGGGAGCCACTGTATTCTCAGGACAAGACATATTCCGCAGTTGTATGTGCCGATGGGACGATACAAGCCGGAGGGCGCAGGGGATCCATCCACAAAATTGGGGCATGGTTGCAAGGCAAAAAAACTTGCAATGGTTGGGATTTTTGGTATTGCCGGAGAGAGGGGAAACTGGTTCCTATTGACAGGTTGCGAACACAGTACCTTAAAGAATATTGTGGTTTGGAAACTGAAATAATTTAGCGTTCTCAAGTATAAAGCCTTGACGGTTTATCATTGTCGTCAAGGTTTTTGTTGTTTATTATGTCTTCAGCCGGACCTGAAAAAAATTTTTTAATGGCTGCTAAAGCATAAATGAAATTTATTGGACACACAAAGTTTACTAATATATAATAATTTTCGAATTGTCAAATAGTGATATGGAAAGGAGAAAATGGAATGAAGCGTATTGCCTGGCTTGTGTTTGCCATTCTTTTTGCTTTGTCTTTCATGTTAACGGGCTGCAGCGGGACAGGTCAAGGAGCCGGGGAGAATGCCGGCGGTCAGCAGCCAAGCGTGGAATCGCCTGTTGAAAAACGAGAGTTACCCAGTTTTAAAATCGGCTACATATATACTAACCACCAGACCCCGTTAATGCTGGCGGCCCACAAAGGCGAAGAATTGAAAGAACAGGGTCTCTATTTAAAAGAAGT
>JAAYOX010000210.1 GCA_012520135.1 Clostridia bacterium | reverse complement strand
TTTATTCCTGAATCATTTCCAAGAAAGCGTTAATCCGAACCCGCAGGGTTTCCACATCTGATTGAGAGTAGTCGGTTTCCAGGTGTAAGAAGGGTTTACCCAATTTCTCCTTGACCATTTCGCCGACGGTGGCGGATTCAATGTTATAGGTATGGCAAGCCTGCCAGGTCAGGTCAATGACACCGTCAACCTGGAACTCATTAATCATTCTTTCCAGTAATTCCAATCTGTCTGTGTTGGGAGACATAACGGAGCAAGGAATCTTGAGATAACGTTCTGCCAATAACAGCAGTTTATCTCTGGTGTCAGTTTCATCAATATATTGATTCAAAGTCTTGTAGCCGGTGCAGTTCTCAATGGAGACCACCAAGCCGCCGCATTCTTCCACCAGCCGGATCACTTTTTCACTGCCCAAGCCGGTGGGGGTACCGGTCAACAAAATCCTGGGAGTTGATTCATTTCCTACATGGTACCCTTCGGCTGCTTTGGCTTTAAGTTCATCGATAAGACGACGGAGCAAAACGGTTCTCTCTCTCCGGTTGGCATGAAAGCCCAGTTGCCAACTTATTTTTAGCAGGTCCATCCCGGTGATGAGAGCAGGCTTGGCCTGATTCAGGTCGAAGAATTCTTTCATGGTCCGGCGCTCTTCATTCAGTATGGCAATGGCTTCACCGATTGCCTCGTCGGTAATAGTTACCCCAAGGTGTTTTTCCATTTCAGCCTTAACTCTTTTCATTTCCTCATACATTAAAGCCAGGGAAGCTTCTTCTTTCGGAAATTGAGGCAACTGCATCACATGAGTGGGCTTGATCTTAGCCATTAATTCAAACATCTTTTTCTTGCCGTCACAAGTGGTTTCTCCGATGATCAGATCGGAAAAGTGAAAAAACGGGCAAGTGTCGCTAACAGCAAACCCATAGGAAGATTTAATTAAAGGACAAAGGTTCCGGGGCAAGTCCTTTTCCGCTGCAGGAATCGGATCCTCCTTGGTACCGCAGAGCCCTACACAAACAGCTCCTGCCGCCACCGCCAGTTCCTGGGGCCCGTAAGTGCAGTAAAAGCCTACAACCTTAGTACCTTTTTCCTTGAGTTCTTTCAGGGTGATCATATTCTGCTCTCTAATTGTGTCAAAGTCTTTAAGCATATTTACCTCCATTTTATTCCTTCCTTTCCTCCGGTGGTTTTTGGTTTACAACATTTTTTGAGCGATGAGAGCGGCTCCGATGGCACCTGCAGCCTGACTGTATTTATGGGTAACTACAGGAATTCCCATAAGCTGCTCCAAGCTCCTTTGAACCCCCTGGTTTAAGGCCACACCTCCCGTAAACACTGCCTTGTTTTCCGGCTCTCCCAGCCGTCCTACCATGGCGGCCATGCGGCGGGCAATCGACTGGTGCAGGCCTGCCACAATGGCGCCTTTCGCCACTCCTTGAGCCAATAGACCGATCACCTCGGTTTCGGAAAACACGGTACACATACTGCTGATGTTTACCGGTTCCTGGTTGGCAGATAGATCTGCCAGTTCGCTTACATCCACTCCTAAAGCAGCAGCCATAACCTGCAGGAAACGTCCTGTACCGGCAGCGCATTTGTCATTCATCAGGAAGTCCAGTACTTTTCCTTGAGGATTAATTTTTAAGACCTTGCTGTCCTGTCCCCCGATATCGATGACCAGGTCTGCTCCAGGTATCAAAAATGCTGCTCCCCGCCCGTGGCAGGTAATCTCGGTTACTGTCCTGTCAGCGAATTGTAAGGCGATCCGTCCATAGCCGGTGGCTACGGTGGCTTTTATTTGACTTTCCGAATAGCCGGTTTCATCCAGCAGTGAGCGAATACCTTCCTGAGCGGCTTCCCGGGGACTCCAGCCGGTGGGACGAATGTGACAATGGATGTCTTCCTTGTTGTTCATAAAAACTATTTTGGTAGCCGTAGAACCTACGTCAATCCCTACTGCCAGAGTCACAGTAAACAACCCCTTTCACAATAAAAGTATATAAAAACTGTAACATGTTCTTGCTTATATGACCAATAAAATGTATTTATCAACATGCCTCTTATCATAAAAAATAGAGCGGAAACCCGCTCTCAGACTGATGAAAAAGTATCTTTGTCGCTAGAACGCATAAGGCTGATGATGATTGCTTCGCTACGGCGAAGCCCCTACGCCGTTACCGGCAGCAAGCTGCCGACGGCTGTGGGCACAACGCCCGCTCCCTCTATAAAAGGAGTTTTTCTCGCTAATACTCGCTCTATCTCAGTATTTCATATTCATTGACAAAGTTGATTTTGGGTATTTGTTGAAGGAATTCAATTATTTG
>JAAYOX010000209.1 GCA_012520135.1 Clostridia bacterium | reverse complement strand
TGGCTACCGCTGAACGATGAAAATGGAGCAACCCTTCTTTACGTACCATGGAGCTGATAAATGAAGCATACTTTTCCACATGTTGATCCGTCAGGGGCATATCGCTGTCAAAATCAGCCATGATCTTGAAATACTTGCGAAAGTCCTCATCGAAATTGTACAGGAGATGATATATTTCCTGGCTGCCAATTAAAATAATCTTAACAGACAAGGAAATTGGTTCCGGTTTTAGGGAGCTGATAGGTAGTATTTTGGTTTGCTCCCCAATATTTTCAATCCGAATCTCCTTGTTTTTAATGGCTCTTTTTAAAGCTTCCCAGCAAATAGGATGAGCAAGCAAATCTTTAGCTTGCAGTATTAAATAACCCCCGTTGGCCTTATGCAGAGCACCCGGTTTGATCCTGGTGAAGTCAGTTACAGCCATTCCTTTCACATCTTGATACTCCAGCATACCGAACAAGTTATAGTAATTTGGGTTTGTTTCCATCACAACGGGAGCGCCGCAGGTTTCACAGTTATCTACCAATACGTTGACTTTATATTTTTTAAATGGGTCGAAACCGCCGGCTCCGGTCTCAGGCAACTCTTCATGATCCTTAAAATAGTCCAGATTGTCTAGAATATCCTCCATCAATCTTCGCAAATACTCACTTACTTCCGACAACTCACGATATTTGGCAAATAGGCGGTGGAAATAAGGATCGATGGCATAGGAAGCAATTCCCCTTTTCAAGGCGTCGATCTCGTTTTGAACTTCCCGGCTGCGAGCTTTTACTTGACTTAGGGCTTCCATCAAACGCCACTGGAGTCTTTGAGTCTGTTCCTCAATATTTTTTCTTTCTTCCAGAGGCAGATCGGCGATCTCCTCCTGGCTCAAGGGTTTTCCTTCTTTGACGGGAATAGCGGAAAAGCCGGTAGGAGTCTGAGTTACGGCCAGGCCGGCTTCCCGGGCCAGCCGCTCCACTTCCAGGGCAATCCGGGAATTCTCTTTCTGAAAGTTGTTTAATATCTGTTGTTGTTGTTCTTTAAACTCCTCGCTGTTAAAAACATGAGGAATCTCCTTTTTTAAATCTTCAATTAATTCATCCAAATCTTTGGCCAGTTTTTCTCCCCAGCCGGGAGATAAAAAAAGCATCTTAGGCTCACTAGGCTGGGAAAAACTATAGACATAGCACCAATCCCCCGGAGAAGGCTGGACAGCCGCCAGCCTCGTCACTTCCGAGCGGACATAAGTACTTTTGCCGGTGCCATTTTGGCCGGCGACGTAAATATTGTAACCGTCTCCTTTTACCTTCAGCCCAAACTTGAGAGCACGAGCGGCCCTTTCCTGCCCGATAATGCCCTCTAAAGGTATGATCTCCTCCGTTGTAGTGAAAGAGAACCGGTCTTCATCACAGCGGTAGCATAGTAAATCTATAGGTACTTTAAGTTGATCATCCATTTAAACTACTCCTTGATGCACGACCCAGGAAATAATTGGTTCTACATATTATGCATCAACTTGCTATATTTCTAACTTCTTCCTCAAAAGTTCTTTTTCCTGCTCCGGTTATTTTGCTTGTAACATAACTGCTCCTGAATTAAAATTAATGATGAGAAACCGTATAAAGGAGGGTACAAACTTGAAGGGAAAAGGACTATTACTCGTTATTATCGGGATAATAATTCTGTTGGCAATATCCTTTGCGGGTAGCTATAATACTTTGGTGGGCCTGGAAGAACAGGTCAACAACAAGTGGTCCCAGATTGAAACCCAATTAGCTCGCCGTGCTGACTTGATTCCCAATTTAGTGGAAACAGTGAAAGGCTATGCGCAACATGAAGAAGCTATCTTTTCGGAGATTGCCGATGCCCGTTCGCGTTTAGTTGGGGCAGGAAACGTCTCGGAAAGAATGGACGCCGAAAATCAGTTAACCGGTGCTTTATCACGGCTATTAGCTATCGCGGAAAACTACCCTGACCTGAAAGCCGATGCCAATTTCCGCCAGCTTCAGGATGAGTTGGCCGGCACTGAAAACAGAATTGCCACTGCCCGCAGAGACTATAACGATGCAGTGACCAAATTCAACAGCCGTAGCCGCCGTTTTCCCACCGTTGTATTTGCCAACATGCTGGGCTTTGAACAAAAGGTCTATTTTGAAGCCCCGGAAAGTGCTCAGCAAGCACCGATAGTTGATTTTAATACCAATTAAATGAGAGAAGGTGAGGACTTTGCTGAAAAGAAGCCTCCCGATTGCTATATTACTGTTACTGATACTGATTTCAGGAGCACTGGCTGCCCCGCCGGTGCCCCCTGTTCCCACTCCTGCTCGTCCCGTGAACGACTTTGCCGACTTATTGGAACCATCAGACGTGCAACAAATGGAAGGAGTCGCATTAGCTTTGAAGAAAGCCAGCGGTGCGGATCTGGTAGTGGTAACGGTAGAAAATTTAGGAGGATATACTATTGAGGAATATGCCCTGGAGTTGTTTCGCCGGTGGGGACTGGGGGATAAAGAGAAAAACAATGGGGTTCTGCTCCTGGTTAACAAAGAAAATGTGCTCACAGGCCAAAGCGGTCGTGTCCGGATTGAGGTAGGTTACGGTTTGGAAGGTGCCATCCCTGACGGCAAAGCCGGTCGCATTC
>JAAYOX010000208.1 GCA_012520135.1 Clostridia bacterium | reverse complement strand
TCGGTCGGAGCTGATACCGATTTAAAATAGTCTGCCAATTCATTAAATAGGGCTGCTTCTTCCGGCTTGTATTGCTTTTCACATCCTTTGGCAAGATTAGTACAAAGGGCACTGATTTCCAGAGGAGTTAACTGTTGCATATCCGGGGAAGCATCAATTACCGGTTTCGGTTTTTCTTCGCGAACTGAAGTAGGTTCACCCTGTTTCTCAAATTCCGGTTTTTCTGCCCCGCAGAGAGGGCAGATCCAATCATCCGGCAGATCTTCCCAGCTTGTGCCCGCTGCAACGCCTACATCAGGTACTCCATTTGCTTCGTCGTAGACAAATCCGCAAATGGTACATACATATTTATCCATTACACAACCTCCTTTATTTGATTTCATTTTTATGAGAATGGCATCTAGGACAATTCGGAGCTAAATTATCTTCGATTGTAATTACACTAACCAAACCTACTTCCGTTAAAACTAGCGAAGTATTATATGTAGTTTTTTATATAAGCTATAAATGGATTTATATTTATAGTATATCACACACATTAATGAAAACTAAGAAATTTTTTGAGTGTTAATATCCTTTCCTTTATTATTATCCATAATATCACCTCGTGTTATTGAGATTCCATGAGGATATATATCCACCGGCTGGACTTCTCGAGCCCCACAGGTCCAAGTATTCCACCGCCTTTTTGATAGAATACTTGGGCCTGCCTGGTATTCACCTGAAGAATGGCAGGAGGGGAGAAGTGCCGGCCCGATGAGTAAGGTCCACCAAACATATTAGTTTCATACATGTATTACTCTGGGCTGTTTCTGCCAATCAGATAATTCGGGATTCCAATATTTTGCCCATGCTCTCATTTCCTCAAATTCCGGATGACTAGGATCCATCAGAATTTCCCGGAAGTTAATAAATCCTCCCACACCGCCCACATCCTCAGGCGGCGTTTGGCCACTTGCTTCCAATAGATAAGGCGACTCCTCGTCATGGTCTTCAATGATACGTACAAGCTGGATTTGATGCTCCCAATCATCCCCCATGTCATAGGTATAGATCATATGTTTATATTTAGGGAAAACCTCTGATAAAGTATGCCCTTTCATTAAAACTGCCTTTGTGTCATACGCCAGGTCCGCCTCATACGGAACATATCTGACAATGGGCTCTTCGCCGTCAAAGACAGTAAAGTCATAAAGATGATAGTCCTTCCAGTTAAATACTATCTGTAGCAATTTGTGCAAACGTGCAAATTCCAAATTGGCAGGGACAATTATTCTCCGTACTGCTTTGTAAACTTCCAGATCAAGTGTAACCAGCAATTCAAAAGCACGGTATTTGTAGGCTTGCATTCCGGTGAGTTCAGAAAGTGCTTTAACCATTGCTTTATAAGGGGTAGTATCCCTGTTGCCACTGGAAAAGCTAACATAGCTGTCATTTGCAAGAGCCCCAACCGTATCGCTGAACATTTTTGCAATACCGTTATATTCTCTTCCAACATGAAAGGCACATTCGTGGCCCGCTTTAGTTACCCAGGCCGCTGCCTGCCTGTTGCGATTTCGAGTAAACCTTATCTCCCCTGCCAGGTGCATATATTCCTCTACAAGATCAGGATTTAGATGCATATATAACAGTGTGTTTGCAATGGCTGTTCTCATCATTTCCCCTACATTTTTCAGATCTTTCCGTTTGACTTGGTAAATAGCCACGGTAAATCGTGTAACATTGTTTACCAATACGAGCATATCCTCTGCTCTGCGATTATCCCATACCCTTGTCCAATTTGCTGTCCAGCAGAATAGGGGATTCTCCTCCTCAAGGCTGGATACACAATCTGCTCCCATGGCATCCGCCAGTTTTTTAGTTAGTGCAATTTGCATTTTCTCACTCCCTGTTTGTCCATAGTTTCGCCCCTTTTTGACTGCTCCTTGCTTGATAAGGCTGCATATTCCACTTCCTTTTGGTAGAGCACTTGGGCCTGCCTGGTATTCACCTGAAAGTAAGCAGGAGGGGAGAGGTTTTCATTCTTCCCTAGAACACTACTTTTTCCTCCATAAATTCTTCAAAGCTATCTACATCTTCGAAAACAACATCATTGCCCAGCGCTTCAAAATGTTTCTTCCCGCATTCAATTTTAGCACTTTCTGTTGGTCGTAGAGCATCAAACAACGTAACAGCCTTGGTTTCCAGTACAAAATAGAGCTTATCTTTGCCGTCTACATCAATTAGTACAGCCCAGTCTGGATTATAGCTGCCTAGTGGAGTGGGTATGGTAACTATATAGCCCCCTAATAGATTTGGAAAAAATCCTTGTATCATGGTAACATAAAACCAACAGGGGGCGATACCCCTATGTGTTAGGATAGTTGTCGTATAGAGGAAATAGTGTACACTTTTTGCTTTGAAAAGTAATCTAAACTCCGTAGACTATATGCAGGTATTCCCATGGTGCTAACTCATAAAATCAACCATGCAGAATATGAGCAAATTTCAAAGGGTTTCAGAAATAATATATGATGTTATCTTCTTTATCTTTGCAGTCTTACTAGCACCGGTAAATTTATATACATGACAGAAATGAAGATATTCATTCATTCCTATTACCTTACCATGTGCAGAGGCTACATAACCGTGAGTGATAATGTCATGTATTAATAATTCAGTGATTTTGTCTTTATATATTTCATCTATTTTTTTAATAAACTCATTTTTCCCTTCAATAACTTCATCACCTATGATATTCCAAGTTATATCATCAGCTATATTTTCTAATAGGGTAGTATAATCTTTCATTATTAAAGATACATTAAAATCTCTTAGTATTGTTTTTTTAGGTGCATTCCCGCAATCATTAGGTACTATGATTTTTATATCTGTAAACATAGTTTCGCTTCATCCTTTCCATTTTTCCAGTTCTTTTACTCCTTCACAAGCAGTGTTACGACTTCTGTGTGATAAGTCTGCGGAAACATATCCACCGGCTGTATTTCCTGAACATGATAACCCAGTTGGTTTAGAATACCCAGATCCCTGGCCAGAGTAGCGGGATCACAGGAAACATAAACAATTTTACTGGGACCAAGGCTGGCCACCGTTTCTAGCACTTTTTTTGTTGCTCCCTGCCGGGGCGGATCCAGTATGATCACATCAGGGCGGGCTTTTTGTGTAGCCAGTTCAGGTAACACTTTTTCCACATCACCGCTGTAGAATTCTACATTTCCGATCTTATTGTGTTTGGCATTGGCTTTGGCGTCGGCAATCGCTTCAGAAACGGCTTCAATACCATAGACTTTGGCCGCTTTTTGAGCCAGGAAAAGGGTCAAAGTACCGGTGCCGCAGTATAAATCCCATACGGTTTCTTTGCCCGATAAGCCTGCATATTCCACGGCTTTTTGGTAGAGCACCTGGGCCTGTTTGGTATTCACCTGAAAGAAGGCAGGAGGGGAGAGGAGGAATTCCAGGGTGCCAAGTCGCTCTCTAATCCGGTTGGAGCCGGACAAAAGTCGAAATTCCTTTCCTAAAATGCTCCGGTCTTTGGGATTTATGTTATGAACAATAGATACTACCCCGGGGTA
>JAAYOX010000207.1 GCA_012520135.1 Clostridia bacterium | reverse complement strand
CTTCATCTTCTTCCACTTCCTTGGGGGCTACCACTACATCGCCAAACTCTATACCACGGGAAGTTTCCACAATTACATGTTCTCCCGCTTTAGTCTCAAACTCAGCCGGATCAAAATAATAAATTTTGCCCGCTTTTTTAAATCGAACTCCAATTACCGTTACCATCCGCTACCTCCTTTCCTGCCGGAAAAATGCTGATTGATTTGTAAAGCCATTACTTCTAAACATAACCTGCGATTAGCATTATACCCTAACCATTGTCTGGCTTGTTCCAACTGCCATAAAGCCGATTTGAGACTTTCCACCGGTAGGCTTTGTCCCTTGATCCGTTCTATTAAATCAACGTTAACAAGTAGTGTTTCCGTTCCGGATAATTGCCATACCAACACATCCCGCCACCAATTGGCCATCAGCTCCAGTAATCTTTCCGGCTCCTCCCGATTCAACTCATCGGCTATCTCAAAACAATCGGTAATGCCTCCTGTCATTAATCGTTCACAGAGCCGGTGTGCCTTCTGACGCTGTTCCAAAAAAGTATCGTCTGCTACCATGGCCAAAGCCCTGCCCAAGCTTCCGTTGCTTAAGCGGGCAAATACTTCAGCTTGGGAGGCAGCTACTCCTTGCTGTTCCAGCACCCTCTGGATCTCCTCCGGCCCCAAGGGCCGAAAACTATATTTTTGACAGCGGGATAAAATAGTAGGTAAAAGACTCTGGGGCCGGGAAGTAGTCAGGACAAAGCAAGTCCTCTCTCCCGGTTCCTCAAGAATTTTTAACAAGCTGTTAGCTGCTTCTTCCGTCATCAAATCTGCATCATTGATTAAAGCTACCTTATAGTTTCCCTGCCAATGCTTATAACTTAGCCCTTCCTGCAATTGACGTATTTGATCTATTTTAATATTCTTCCCTTGAGGGTCCACCTGATAAAAATCCGGATGGTTACCTCCCGCGGTAGATAAACAGGAAGAACACTGACCGCAAGCATCCCCGTTTTGTGGTTTTAAGCAGTTTAACGCTGCCGCCAGGGCAACGGCCGTCGTTCTTTTGCCCACACCGTTGGGACCGTAAAATAGGTAAGCATGGTGAACCTGACCGGTAGCTAAAGCTTGTTTTAGATGATGGATAAGATAAGCTTGTCCTTGAATCTCTTTTAACGTTAGCATTGTCCTACCTTCAATCCCTATCCATACCCTTTGCGTTAATTTTTTCTTTAACCAGGCTGACAATCTGCCTGTGAATACTGTCAATACTGCCTTCAGCAGAGAGCAGCTTAATTCTTTCCGGGTACTCTTTAGCTAAAGCAAGAAATCCTTCCCGGACTCGATGATGGAATACCAACTGTTCTTGCTCCAATCGATCCGGGCCTGTTTGCTGGAGCTGCTGGCGCCGGGCCAGACGCCGCCGTCCTTGTCCCGGCTCTATATCCAAGATAATGGAAAGATGAGGCATTATTTCTCCTACGGCTGGCCTATTAACCTGCCAAACCAGATCCGCCCCAAGCCGCCGGCCAAAGCCCTGGTAAGCAATACTGGAATCCACAAACCGGTCACTGATTACCACCGCTCCTCTTTGTAAAGCAGGCTTAATCAATTGGTCTACATGTTGTGCCCGGCTGGCCGCATACAACAATACTTCTGTCACCGGGGCCACCGGTTCCTCCGATACATCCAGCACCAAATTCCTGATTTTCTCCGCCAGAGGAGTACCCCCCGGTTCCCGGGTAACTACTACTTCGAGACCTTTCTCCCGCAAGTACTCCGCCAGTAAACGGACCTGGGTGGATTTGCCGGCTCCGTCAGGCCCTTCGATCGTGATAAAAAAACCGGTCAACTTTATGCCTCCATCCTGTTTCAAGCCAACACTTGTATGGTCTTTAACCCCGGTTCATGTAATCCCTGCCACTGGAGATCGAATCCCCGCAAGGACAGCAATAAATCTACCAGTTGATTCGTAATCAATTCCCCGGGGCAAAGTAAAGGAATTCCCGGCGGGTAAGGAACCAATAATTGGCCGCAAACAGCTCCCGCCGCCTTTTCCAGGGGAACCGTCTTTTTCGGGGCAAACCAACTGTGCCTGGGACTGACCACTACCTGAGGGCTGGGCAGCCCCAAACCGGCAGGAGCAATGGGCAGCGGTTTCCTATTCCCACAAGACTTGCTGATGGCAACCAGTGACTGCACCAGCTTGTCCCCCTGCTCCCAGCCATCTGCAAAGCTAAATAAAGCCAATAGATGAGTATTAGAGGCCACCTCTACCTGAACACCATGACTTTCCCGCAGGATCCCGGCCAATTGGTATCCTGTCAAGCCCAATTCCAAGCCGTCTATGATGATTTTGGTAGGATCAAGCCCTTTTACCTCACTATAAGTATATAATTCTTCATGCCATAAGCAAATACCTTTGACAGCTTTTATTTCATCCCGCACTTTACCGGTAAGCTTGAGGGTTTCCGCCAGTTTCTGTTCCCCCTCCAGCACCATTTTCCGGCGGGCACTATCCAAAGAAGCCATCAATAAATAGGAAGGACTGGTACTTTGAACAAGGCTCAGCGCGGCTTGAAACAACTCGGGCTGTAGCGAAGTACCCAGATGGAGCATGCCACTTTGAGTCAATGAACCGGTAGTTTTATGGCTGCCATGGATTACCACATCGGCACCCAGTGCCAAGGCCGAAGGAGGGAGACTGGGGTGAAAAGGAAAGTGCCCTCCGTGGGCTTCGTCTACAATGATTTTAAGTCCCCTTTCCTTGGCCTTCTTAATTAAGTCTCCATCCACGGAAGTAATTCCCTCATAAGTAGGGTGTACTAAAAACATCAGTTTACTGTCGGGGTGTGTCTTCCATGCTTCCTCCCAAGCTTCAAGGCTTACTCCCACCGGTATGTTAAGGACCGGATGATAAGCAGGCGATACATAAACGGGAAAAGCTCCTGACAACACCAAGGCGTTAAACACCGATTTATGTACATGCCGGGGCAGGATCACTTTATCACCGGGTTTTGCCAGTGCCAAAAAAGCCGCTATAATACCGGCACTCGCTCCATTCACCAGAAAAAAAGTCTCCCTGGCTCCGAAAGCTGCCGCTGCCAATTCCTGTGCTTCTTTAATAGCTCCCTCCGGCCGGTGCAAATCATCTAAGCCGTGGACTTCCGTCAAGTCAGCCATGGCCGATAAGAAAGGCATCTCCTCCCGGCCTTTGTGCCCGGGCATATGGAGCCGGCAAATGTCCTCTCCCAGATAAGACCGGATGGCCTCCACTAAAGGAGCCCTTTGTTGTGACAAAACCACTTTCTCACCGCCAACAAGTAGGCAATACTTGCCTGCCTAAAATGTTAATGGTATTGTAGCATACCTCCATACAGTTGTCAGTGGAAAATGCAAAAGAGCACCTTTAACGGTGCTCTCTTGCCGGTCGGGTTTTGTTCCGTATCACTGGTAACATTAAGCTGTGACTTGAGTATCACTAAACCCATTAATATTATGGACTGCTTGGTACTCTTTTATGCAAAAAATGTAAGCAATTAGCCAACAATTTCCTTTGTCGTTAAGGGACACATTATCCTATAATTGAGATAATAAACATTTAAAGGGAGGGTAACCAAGTGAAACCAATAACCAAATTTGCAGCAGGCATCTTAACCGGAATAGCCCTTAGCGTAGGAGCGGCCACCGGCGGCCTGGCCGGAGGTATCTTACAGGAGATCACAGTAGGGATCCGTCCTTTTCAATACTATTTTAATGGAACTTTAGCCGAAAATACAAACGGACTGTACTTTAACGGTGTAAAAAATGTACCTTTGGGCTTTATTTACGAAGGTACCACCTATGTTCCTCTACGATTTGTAGCGGAGAGCATGGGTCAGGAAGTAGGTTACGACGGTGAGAACAATATTATCTGGGTGGGAGTTCAACCGGAACTCAACCAGACCGGCAGTTTACCGGCCGGGAAAACCCAAGCAACCGTCTCTCAAAATGAAAAAACTCCGGAAGCATTTTTGGGGATTTCCACAGGGGAACTGGTCAAGAATTTAGGCCAACCGGCAAGGAAAGACCCGGGAGAGTACGGATTTGACTGGTGGATTTATAACCGGGATTATTCTAATTACCTGCAAGTTGGAATAAAAGATGATAAGGTAGTCGCCTTCTACACCAATTCCCGTCATTGGAATACGAACAGTATCAAGCTGGGCACGGAACGGAACACGGTAATCCAACAACTAAAAATAACGGACAAAGTCCATGCTAATTACGACGGCATTAGCTATACTTTTTCCATTCCTGCCGAGACCTTCAAACAAAGAGCACTTAAAGTAGAAGACCAATTGGTAACGGAGTTTTTCTTTGATCTTCATGACGGGCAAAAACTAACGGCGGTTCAAGTAACCGACTTGGAAACTTTCCTGCAGTCAGACTTAAACTACAGCGTAAGCATCTCCTATTCCGGCACAAAAAAGCTGCCTGAAAAGCCACAGCTTTCCCAAGCACAGCTAGAGACTGTCATCAAAGCTTACGAGCGACAGATTTTCGATCTGGCGAACAGTGTCCGGGTTCAAAGAGGATTACCTCCGCTGGAGTGGAATGAGGAAGCTGCTACCGTAGCCCGGGCTCACAGCAAAGATATGTTGAAAAACAACTTCTTTTCCCATACCTCCCCTAATACAGGTAGCATGGGTAACCGGCTGAAGAAAGCAGGCATCAACTACCGCACGGCCGGCGAAAACATCGCCTACGGCCAGTCGGACAGCATCAATGCCCATGAGGGCTGGATGAACAGCCTTGGCCACCGGCAAAACATCTTGAACAAAGACTTTAAAACATTAGGGGTGGGCGTCGCAGGGAAATATTACACCCAAAATTTTGTTACTTATTAAAT
>JAAYOX010000206.1 GCA_012520135.1 Clostridia bacterium | reverse complement strand
CATCCCCCTGCAATACCGGACAAATCATTCAAATGCCACCTGGTACCGCAACTGTCACAAACTAATTCGTTGCCGTCCATATGAAAACTCAAAGACAGGCATGGTTCACATACGGCAAAAGCAGTGACCAGTCTTCCCTCGGGACTGACATAAGACATTAAAGGAACCTCCATACCCTGGCGGGTACGGTGGACCATATAGACAAGTTCCTTATCCAGTACTTCTGACAAAGGAAAGGAGATCCGGCCGTCAGCCACCTGGTGCTCAATAATATCCATCCCTATAACCTGTCCTTGATAATCGCGGCTTTCACCAATGAAATAGTTACCACCGGCGAGACGCTGCCTTTCCCCTTCTCCTGAACCGGACAACATAAACCATAAACCGAATCCGCCCAATACCACAATGGCGATAAAGATCAGGTGGACCCGGTTAATGCCTTTTTGCTGCTTATTTTTTTCCATAAATTCTTTTCTTTTACTGTTTGACATCTACATTCCTCCCGCTGGGCAGCCATACGCTCCAAGAATTTTCTCAATTATATCATAATATGTTAGTTAGACAAGACCAGCGACACTTCTTTCGGCGAAAATCCCCATGGTAATATATGACTGTTATTCAGTGTCCCTTAGAGACAAACAACTATATAATATACAAAATATGGGAGGTAGGGAAACTATGATCATCATTGACCCTGGCCACGGAGGCCATGACCCCGGTGCCGTTGGCCCTCGTGGTTTAAAAGAAAAAGATGTGGTATTAGCCATCAGCCTTCGGTTAGCTGAACTTCTGGCTTCTTTAAACGCCCCCGTTAAGCTGACCAGGGATAAAGACCAAAGTTTAACCCTGGATGAACGAACAACTTTGGCCAATTCCCTGGGGGCCAATCTACTGGTAAGCATTCACTGTAATTCCTTCACCGCTCCTACTGCCCGAGGGGTGGAAATCTGGCATAGCTACAAAGGTGAATTTGGGGATCGCCATTACGGGGAAGCAAAAAGAATAGCAGGCATTTTACAGCAGCAACTGGTACAAGAAACAGGCCTTTTGGACCGGGGGATCAAAACCAGAACCGTAGAACAAAAAAGTTCCCCCCTCTACGGCCTTGATTACTATGCTGTCATTAGAAAAGCTAACTGTCCCGCCATGATTGTGGAGATCGGTTTCATCAGCAACCCAACTGAAGAGACTTTACTTGCTTCAAGAGAATTCAGGGATAAAGCGGCCGGTTCTTTGGGAGACGGGTTGATAAAGGCCCTGGGTCTAAAGCCCAAGGAGCAGCCCGTTCAGCTTCCTCCGGGGCTTAAAGAGACTACTATCGCCTTTGAGGAGCTGGAATTGAAGGGATTCATTGTAGACGGACGTTCTTACGTAGAAGTCCGCAAGCTGGCCGAAGCCATGGGAGCCAAGGTCCACTGGGATCCGGTGAAAAACCGGGTGGAGATTACCAAGTAGCAACATGCAATGTAATACTCAAGGCTGGTAATGTTTGTTTCGCTACGGCGGAGTGCCTATGCCGTTACCGGCAGCAAGCTGCCGACGGCTGTGGCCCAACGCCCGCTCCACAAATCATTACCAGCCTTTCACCATTTTTTCGACACGCAGAGCACAATTGCCCGTGCTATCAAATTGTGTACAAAGGCCAAATAGATGTTAATCAGGGGGCTGAATTGGAGCCAAAATCAAAAGAACGAAGGAGCCTGAGGGATAATGCCGACGGCATGAGCGCCCGCAGGGTGCGATTTCGGAGGCATCTGAAGGCGACTGAGTTCATCCCCAAACCGGGCTCCTCTG
>JAAYOX010000205.1 GCA_012520135.1 Clostridia bacterium | reverse complement strand
GGGCTCTGGGTATGGGAGATATGGGCTTCATCTTTGCCATGATCATCGGCCTGATTATCGGCAACTTTTTCTTAGGCTTCGCCGACTACCTAAAAACTGCGGCAAGGCCGGAGTGGTATATCAAAACAGGGATCGTCATTTTAGGAGCCTCGATTGCAGTTAAAACCCTTGGTGCAATGGGACTTGCCACCACCGTAATCGTCCGGGGTCTATGCGCAGTTGTGGAAGCTTACCTGGTCTACTGGGCCGTTGTTTATTTCATTGCCCGGAAATACTTCAAATTTACTCCTGAATGGGCAGCACCTTTAGCTTCCGGTATTTCCATTTGCGGTGTTTCTGCGGCAATTGCCACCGGTGCAGCCGTCCGCTCTCGACCCGTAATACCGGTTATTTTATCAGCAGTAATCATCGTTTTTGTGGCCTTGGAACTGCTTTTCCTCCCCTGGCTCGCTCAAGTTCTGCTGTGGAACGAGCCTATGGTAGCCGGGGCCTGGATGGGATTGGCCGTAAAAAGTGACGGCGGTGCCATCGCCAGTGGTGCCATAACTGACTCCTTAATACGGGCCAAAGCACTCAAAGAATTGGGAGTTAACTACGAAGAAGGCTGGATGCTTATGGCAACCACCACCACTAAAGTCTTCATCGATATCTTTATCGGTGTGTGGGCTTTCATTCTAGCGGTAGTCTGGTCAGTATTTAACATTGGCGCGAAAAAATCAGCTAGCGGAGACAATCAAAAATCGCAAGTAAAAGCAAGGGAAATATGGGACCGCTTCCCCAAGTTCATCATCGGATTTGTACTTACTTTCTTTGTAATTTTACTGCTAGGACTTTCGGATCCCTCTTCGGTTAAAGGAGCCGAGGCAGGTTCATCACATGCAAATGCATTAAGAAGCATTTTCTTCGGTTTATGTTTCTTCTCCATCGGATTAGTCACTAACGTACGTAAATTGTGGCAAGAAGGAATGGGTCGTATTGTAGCAGTCTATGCCGTAGCCCTCTTCGGCTTCATCCTTTGGGTTGGACTGCTTATCTCCTGGATTTTCTACCATGGTATCTACCCGCCTGTTGTGTAAATAGAATTTAGTTGTTAGTTGTTCGGACGGGAGATTGATTAGAAAACTAATGAAGGAGGTCAAACCTATGGCAAAGCTGGAAACCGCCAAAATCCAACCAACCGCACCTAATACTGAAGCGATGGAAGAAGAGATGGTGGAAGAATGGTTTGATTTGTTGCCGATTGAAAAAAAGCTAATTGGTTATTCATTAGGGTTAGGGATATTCTTGCTGGCTGTATTCGTGATTGTTTTCCGAGTGTTACCTTCTATGTAGATAGAACAAAACAATTACCAATTGCAAAACAGCACCGTTCTTCTCTTAAGGTGCTGTTTTTATATTTTATCTAACTTTTAATGAAAATGGCGTAATTTCTATGTCAGTATATTTTGACGCCAACTTCCATAATTTACAAGAAAAATATTTTTTACATCCCCTTTTTAATGGCTAATCAAGGCGCTTTTCAACCTCTATTAGCACATGTAGTTTCTTTGTAATATATTAGCTATTAAAATACAATAATTAATTGCAGGATTTTCCGCGCCAGAGGAAAAATTTTATAAATAGCTAATATGATATTCTGAAGAAGAAGCGGAATTTTATAAATATAAGTAAACCGTTTTAGTCGGAATTAAATTATATCGTAAGTCATGTGAAAGTTTTCCGTTTCACAGAACTCCGGCATTTTCGCACCTTTAGCAAGATATCACCATCATTCATACTTTAGGGTGAGTACCAAAATGACAAGGTAAATCATTCTGAAAGGGGGGATTTAGGAATTCCTGCTACCGGGTTGCCTGAGCAATTGGTGTAAAAAAGCGTTGGAGGTGCAAAAGAATGTCTCAACCTAATGTCGGTAAAAACGGTATTGATTGGTCCCCTTTATGGAAACTGGAAGACTGGTGGGCGGTATGGTTCGGCTTTTTAGGTATTATTCTCGCAGCATTAGGAATTCTTACAAAAGTAGCTAAGTTTAAAACCTGGTCTTCTATCGGAGAGGCTTTTCCTGAAGGTATTTGGATTCAGCTCCTTATCTTACTGGTTGGTGTAGGAATCATTACTGCAATCGGTGTTAAATTTATGGGCCAAAATGTCAACAAATACTTGGTGGCATTTCCTGCAGTATTCATTCTGGCAGCCATAGCTCAACTTTGTGCAGCCAACAGCGTAGCCAAAGCATATAACTTGGAAACTGCTTTATGGGGATTAGTCATCGGTCTCCTAATCAGTAACACTATCAAAACTCCTGCTTGGGTCAAACCGGCTGTCAAGACGGAAATGTATATTAAAACCGGTCTGGTATTTTTAGGCTGTGAAATCCTATTTAACAGGATTATAGCTTTAGGTCTCCCCGGTTTAATTGTAGCATGGGTAGTTACACCGATTGTAGTTCTATTCATGTTTTGGTTTGGCGACAGAGTTTTAAAAATGGAGAGCAAGGAATTCAACATTACACTGACTTGTGCCACTTCTGTTTGCGGTGTTTCCGCTGCTATTGCCGCCGGAGCCGCCAGCGGTGCCAAGAAAGATGAAGTAGGGGTAGCGATTACTATCTCCCTCCTGTTCACAGTCTTAATGATGGTACTGATGCCTGTCTTTATCCTGGCAATCGGTTTAGACCCGGACGTCGGTGCAGCCTGGATGGGTGGTACCATTGACTCCACCGGTGCCGTTGTAGCTGCAGGTGCATTCTTAGGCCAGAGAGGTCTGGAAATTTCCTCAGTTGTTAAAATGATTCAGAACGTTATGATCGGTATTCTCGCCTTTGTCATTGCTATCATCTGGGTAACCAAATTCGGTCGTACGGAAAGCAGCCAACATGCCAGCGCCAAAGAAATTTGGATCCGGTTCCCCAAGTTTATCCTTGGCTTCGTTGGTGCATCCTTGGTATTTTCCTTCTTATTCATCCCCACTGTTGGGGAAGCAGCTGTAGACGGTTATTTATCGGTAACTAAAGGTCTTCGCGGTTGGTTGTTTGCCATGGCTTTTGTCAGTATCGGCTTAGACTCCAACTTTAAGGAACTGGCCAGCCACATCAAGGGAGGCAAGCCTTTAATCCAGTATATAGTAGGTCAATCCTTTAACCTCGCCCTCACATTACTAATGGCCTGGCTCTGCTTCGGCGGTATCTTGTTCCCCAAAACATTCTAAACAAATAGTAGCCGGAATTATTCATGTAACTGTACAGCACCGGTCCAGCCTGGCTGGTGCTGTACTTCTTTAGGAGGTGATTATTATTAGCAGCAAACGAAAGATGACACCTTTTATTGTAGGAAGCATCTTACTGCTGATTTTAATCATTGATCTATTCATTTTCCGCACCGTCACAGACCGGCCTTTGGGCTTGGCTCCCAGTGATTTATCTTCAGGACCTAAAATCAATACCAGTTCTTTAGCGGAGCCTGTAGCACTGGCTAAAATAACGCCTGGCGAACCTTATATCCTGGTACCCAAAATGATGTTTCAACCTGTGCAAAACAATAGTGACGGTGGCGTATCCGTGATAGGATTTGGGAGAGCTGGCAGTTCCCTCTATCTTCAAATACGCCTCCATGAAAGCCTTGATTTAAGCTTGAAAAAAGGCTGGGGCAAAGCAATTCAGCTCATAGACTCCCAAGGGCGCAGTTATCTTTACGATTCCTATTCTCTGCCCTCAGGGGTACATCTCTATGATCCGTTGGTAGATTTACCCGACGACATGAGGGGCAACCAAACTATTTGCAATGACGGCTTTAAGGATCTGTATTTACAGTTTCCCGATTTTCCTTCCGAAGCAAATCCTGTTCAATTAAGGGTTATCGAAGCCTTTCAAGGAGACAGCCCTGCTAACCCCGGTATTATTTATCATGATATTTCTTTTAAGCCGGTAGGTGCAGCTAAAGAAAAAGAGGCTATTATTGCCTTAGCCTCCCTAGAACGCCCGCTTAATTCATCAGAACCTATTTCATTAAGTAATTCGGAATTGAAAATCCTTTTAGGGAACTTTTGGTTGGACGAAAGCCTGTTCCCTTGCCTATCATTCACAACTGATGGAACTTCAACTGAAGCATATCTTAAAGATTGTGTGTTAATTGATAGTTCCGGATTTAACTACAACTTGCTGCAACTGGAAGAGGCCATTCCTATTAATACAGGTGGAGAGCAGCCGGCGGAAATCCGGTTGATGTTTGAAAGAGTTCCTGATACGGCAGACATTAAACAAATCTGGTTCAAATTCTCTATCGGCGGTAAGAATTTTGAACTAACCATAGACATTTGAAAGGCAGGGGATTCCCTGCCTTAAACTCTCTACAACAAACCAACCGGTGTTAATCGAAGGGCTGAATTGGAGCCAAAATCAAAAGAGCGAAGGAGACCGAGGGAAAATGCCGACGGCATGAGCACCGTCAGGTGCGATTTCGGAGGCATCCGGGGGCGACTGAGCTCATCCCCAAACTGGGCTCCTCTGAAGCCCACGATTAACACTGGTTGGTAAGACATAGTTTGCCAAAAAGTAAAGGCAGGAGATTTCCTGCCTTTAGTCTTCTTCGAGGAATTCCAAATACGGCTTGTCAATGCTCACCAGTGCATTCACCATTAATTCAACCAAACCTGTGTACTGGAGATTATATTTGTCGGTAGCTTCGTAGTATTCTAAGATGTCCCTAATAGAGCCCTTACAGTTGGAACAAGGGGCACAAACTACCTTAGGAGTATTCACGTCACCGATCTCCTGTTTAAAAGCATCGAGGATTTGTTTGAATTTCATCCTGCAACTGACCTTATTGCGAAATTCCGAGAAATTCATGGAGTTCATAATGGCAAAGCCACTGCCTCCTCCACAGCAGTAGTTGTATACCCCGTTAGGAGTCATTTCCCGGAAACCCGGAGCAATCGCTTTTAAAATTTCCCGCTGAGGCTGGACGATTCCCATGGCCCTGACCACATTACAAGGATCATGCAACGTTACGGGGAAATTATTTTTGCTGGGGTCAAACTTCAAACGTTTGGTCTTAACCAAGTCCCACAAAAGAGGTAAACAACTTTCCCTTGGAACGTAGTTTTCGGAAGTTACCATCCTGTCCATGCTTATTGCAGCAGCCCTGTGAGCATGACCGCACTCGCCGATAATAATTCTTTTGACCCCTAATTCTTTGGCTGCCCTAAATTGTTCTTCAGCAACCCGTCTAGCCTGGAAATCGTCATACCAGATACCGTAATTCACATTATCATAACCGATTAAATCGGTGCTCAGGGTCCAGTCTAAACCGGCCTCCTCGAATAGTATGGCAAACGCGGCCGGGTTTTCCGGCCAGGCCATGTATTCCCCGGCATTATGGGTAAGGAGGATATCTGCTCCTTTTTTATCTAATGGAAACTTGATTTTTTTCCCTGTTTTTTCTTCGATATCTTCCTCAATAAACTCCAGCATATCCAGCAGGGCCGGTTTGGTAATACCTGTACTGGAACCGGTTTTCAACTGTAGCATAGTACCCTTCTCATGTAACGGTTTAGGAGCAATCCCCAATTCCTGACTGAAAATCTTTCTGATTTCCCTGGCAATCAATGCATTGTCAAGGCCTAAAGGACAGGTTTGGGCGCACCGGCGACAAAGATTACAACGATAGGCTAACTCTGCCAGCCGGGCCATACCTTCCCAGTTTAATTCCACATCGGCGCCTACGAAGGCACCCAAAAGTCTGCCTCCTGTGGTATGATATTTTTTAATCAATTTACGGAATACTTCCGAGCGGAAAATCGGACGGTAAAGCTCATTGCCCCCACTGGCTACAAAAATATGGCAGGCATCGGAACAGGTGTTACACTTGGCACAGTATTCCAAAGACAGTAATACCGGTTGCAGCCAATTCCGGTTAGTGTCCTCAGACAAAATCTTTTCCATGCCCCGTAAAAAAGCTTGAACCATTTTTTCTTCATCAGCTTTGTTATCAGGTCGGATTAGAGTATCAATACCTACGAACCCGTCCAAAGTAGTACAGTGCTTATCTTTCCAGGCTTCTTTAACCGGTGAAAAGGAAGGTTCCGATTCGGGATTATCGTAGGGATACGGCAACGGCATTAAGTCTGCCTGTTCTAATGTAATCAATTGAGAGTCCGATTGCATCACATCTTGCGGTCGTATTAGCTTCCTCACCATTCTTATCCCCCTTCCTATTGACCGGCGGCCTTTTCCTGAGTATTTTGCGCCCCTTGAAAATGAGGTGCAGACCAGCTTTGGACACCCTTCTTCCCTCTCGCCTCTTCTACCGCCTTCATGATGGCACTGCCGGGTAAATTAGGTTCATTTTCCCACAGTACTTTGTGGTAGGTAAAATATTTACCTACATAATGGCTCATCTTGGATGAAGGTATGTAAATCAAAAGACACCCTAATAGCACCAAATGGAAGGTCATCAAACCGTCGGCTCCAATTGGCTGCAAAGACAGCAAAGATGCAGCCAGGTTTCTTGCCCCGCTGAAGTCAGGATCTGCTGACCATAATAACAAACCGCTGGCAGCTACTACAAAAATAAAAATTAAATTGAAATAATCCTGTGGATTACTGTAAATCCTTAAGGTAGGTGTAAAAACTCGCCTCAGAAAAAGACTGATGGAACCCAGTGCCACCAAAATGCCTCCCAGAATACCGGTAGGAAGAGTTAAGTAATATAACAAACTTGGCCAAACACCACTTCCCGCCGCCACCGTTACACCGGCCTTTTCCGTGAAGCCGCCAAGGAAAATCAATACAGCCCACGCGATTAATAAATAGATGCCCAAATGTAACGAATAGGACAACCACCACAGAGACCGCTGGTTATCAAAGAGTTTTTTGATAAACAGCATTTCTTTAAACATTTCTGCTAACTCCCCGGCCAGTGAAGTCTCCCGGGGTTTTTCCCACCATAACACCTCTTCATAATAGGAACCGCCGTATTCTCCTCGCCCTTTTTCCTGGGGAACCGGATACAGCTCCCAACGGGTATGCATTGGCATCTTGGCATATTTGACTGCTCTATTGATAGTAATTATGATGAAAGCTAAAACAGTAAGGCAAATAAAGACGGATAAAAACACTCCATTACCCCCCTTTTGACCTATAGGCCCATATTGTTCTCCATGGAATCAGCAACTACAAAACCGGCATTCAGACGTTGCTTCCTATACCATCCGGCTAATGCCACCATCCTTGGGGCCCACTCTTTAGTACTCAATCCATGAAGATAGTTATATGAAGCAAAAACATTTTTATAGAGAAGCCCGTCATGTTCTCCATCAATGCCATGGCCTCGTTTTACTCGATAGGCAAATTGCGCTTTGCTTGAATCAAAGTTCAACATGCGAGTATGGAAAAACTCGTGTCCTTTAACCAAGGTGCCTACAGGCATTAACGGATTAGGCGTTATAGTCTCCAATAATGTATACCCATGACCTTGAGGTTTCTTCTCCAAAACTACGTCAAAGGGTAAAACTCCGGTCATAGGATACTTGTTGCCTTCAACTGTAATGCTTCGACCTAAGAGCACCATACCTCCGGCCTCAGCATATACAGGCATCCCTTGCTCAATGCGATCTTTAAGGGATTGAAGCAACGAACGGTTGCGACTCAATTCATCACCAAATAACTCCGGAAAACCTCCACCGATAATCAGAGCATCTACATCAGGCAAACTTTCCTGTTTTAATGATTCAATGAAAACCAATCGTGCACCGGCTGCCGTCAAAGCCTCTAAATTTTCCGGATAATAGAATGAGAACACCTGATCCCGGAAAATACCGATGGTCGGTTTATCCTCCCAAACAGTCACAGGATTTTCAAAGTCGTCAAACTCCAAAGCAGGTGCTTGATTAGCCAGCTCCATAATAGCATCCAAATCCAAGTTCTCCATCATTAAGGCAGTAGCCGTCTGAAAAACTTTTGTGAGTTGCTCATTCTCATTAGCAGGAATCAAACCTAAATGCCGATTAGGAATGCTGATACCGCTATTTTTGGGCACGACACCCAGCACAGGCAGACCGCAGTAATCTCTGATACAGTCTTCCAGCATCCGGCGATGTCTTGTTCTGGCTACATTATTCAAGATCACCCCGGCAATATTGACTTCTGGATCGAAATGCTGAAATCCCATTACTACCGCAGCCCCACTTCTGGTCATCCGGCGACAATCCAAAACAAGAATAACCGGTGCCTTCAGTTTTTTAGCAATTTGAGCCGTACTGCCGCTGCCCTCCCGGTCAACACCGTCGTAGAGACCCATGGCACCTTCTACAATAGCCAAATCCGCGTCCCTGCTTGCCCTGGCGAAGGACTGAAGCAAAGTAGTATCATCCAGTAAATAGCAATCCAGGTTGCGACATGAGCGACGGGCCATAACCGATAGCCAACTGGGATCAATGTAATCAGGGCCTTTTTTAAATGGCTGCACCTTTATGCCTTTTCCTGTCAAAGCACCTAGCAGGCCTAACGTCACCGTCGTTTTTCCCGATTGACCATGAGGAGCAGCAATCACTAAGCGAGGTATAATTGCTGACTTTAACATAGGCATCCCTCTTCCATCGTGAATTCCCCAGGCTTTTAATTGGCAAGGAGACTTTTTGGCAATCCGTAAACTCCACCTTCTAAAGCTGCCACATCTTTAATTCCTGCCCCGGCTAAAATCCGTTGGGCCTCATATGCTCTGATTCCCAATTCACAAACAGTGATAATCTTTTTACCTTTAGGAACTTCATCAAGTCTCCCTCTCAATTCATAGAGGGGAATCCGCAGTTGCTCCCCTACACCAAGGGGTCGATCTGCCGCTTCCTCAGGAGTACGAACATCCAATAACAATAACTCTGCATTACTCTCGATTAGTTCTTGAAACTCCTTAACATTAATACTGTTAAGCCATCCCTGGGACTTGTTTCTCAAGGTGTTTGCCGCATGGATTCCCAAATCAATAGGCGTAGCGAAAGGCGGGGCATATCCCAGATCAAGGTTGGCTACCTGCTCCATTGTAGCCCCAAACTGAATAGCGGTACTAAATACATCCAGCCTTTTGATTAACTCGCCTGGGCCTGCCACCTGAGCTCCCAACAATTTACCCGTATCAGCACAGGACACCAGTTTAATGATTCCATTTCCATGAAGAGGGTAATAATGAGCGGAATCCAACCCGGCAGTAAAACTGGTAATTACCGGATAACCTAAAGCCCTAGCTTCTTTTTCAGTTAGACCGGTTTTGCCTCCGTTTAGCTCAAAGACTTGAAACACTCCGGTCCCCATTACACCGGGGAAAGTCTCCTTCAATCCGGCTAGATTGCTGCCGATGACTCTCCCTTGCTTGTTAGCAGTAGAGGCCAAGGGAACATAAACAGGTCGACCGGTAACTAAATGTTTGTTCTCGACACAGTCTCCCGCTGCATAGATATTGGGATCACTGGTACGCAAATACTCATCTACAACGATTCCTCCCGTACTGCCAATCACAAGTCCGCAGTCCCTGGCTAACTCAACATTAGGTCTAACGCCACAAGCTATAACTACTAAGTCAACTTCTACTGCATCATGAGACAGGTGGACCTTTTTTTTGCCGGCTTCGCAGGTCTCGATAGCCTGCACTTCTTCACCGGTCCGGACCGTCACATAGTTGGTCTCCATCTCTTCCTGCACAAAGGAAGCCATTTCAGGGTCCAATAAGCCCGGTAATAGCTGTGGCTCCCGCTCTACCACCATCACCTGACGTTTTGGGGAACCCAAGGCCGCCGCCACTTCCAAGCCGATTAGACCGCCGCCTACAATCATGATGCTTTTGGCACCGCTTTTCAACCGTTCGCGAACCTTAACGGCATCATAGGGATGATGAAGTACGGTGACTCCTTCGGAGTCAACGCCTGGGATTGGGGGTACAAACGGTTTAGCCCCCGTAGCTAAGACCAACTGATCGAAGGGAAGCTTATACGCTTTTTTGTTTTCTATATCAAATAAAGCTACTTCACCTTTTGCAGTATCAATCCCCTCGGCTACAGTTTTAATCCGGAACCGGATATCTTTCTCATTAGCAAAATAAGCTAAATCTCTTTTAACACCGGAATTCGTAGATGTTAACGGGTCCAGGCCTGCCACCATCCCCTGTAGCATTAGAGGCAAACCGCAACTGCCATAGGAGATTAGGTTACCTTTGTCTACCACAGTAATATCAGCATTGGGCAAAAGCCGCCGTGCTCTTGCCGCCGCTTTGGGACCGGCAGCTACTCCGCCAATAATGACAATTTTTTGTTTTTCCCCCATTGCAGTACCCCCGTTTCCATTAATTTTGGTAGAGGGAAACCACCCAGGTGATTTCCCTCTGATCATCCGTGCAACAGTTTCTTACACGCAACCGGTAGGCTTAGGTAAACCGGCAATTTTACACGCACCTTTTGCAGGCCCGCTGGGAAACAACTCATAAATGTAGTTCAGTTTAAAGCCGGTATCCTTACACAGTTTCCGCACCATTGGAGCAATCCCGAATTCTTTGTAGTAATTATTGAGGTAGTTGATCACTTTCCAATGATCTTCTGTCAGTTCTTCTATTTCCTCAGTCTTTGCCAGAAACTCCGCCAATTCCTCATTCCACAAACCAGGATCAGTAATGAAACCGTCTTCATCCACTTCAATCTGTTGTCC
>JAAYOX010000204.1 GCA_012520135.1 Clostridia bacterium | reverse complement strand
TTAATTTTATACCAGCGAAAAACAATGATGGAGAAAAGTAGATTAACCCCAGTCTTTCAGGGAGGAAGAGTCAGGGACTGAAAGCTCTTCCAAGATATGATTAATTGAAGTTCTCTCCTGAGCTGCCAACTGAAACCTTATGGCAAGTAGGTTGTGCCGGGTCTTCCGCCGTTACAAGGGAGAGGGTATCGGATTTATCCCGTACCTTTAAAGAGATAACCTTATTTATTTAGGTTAACTAGGGTGGTAACGCGAAACTTTTCGCCCCTAAACGGGGTGAAAAGTTTTTTTGGTTTTAGGGATAACCGGGTACTTGTGAAGTGGGTTAAAGTCATTCTTTAACCAATTAGGGTGGTACCGCGGAAGTTCCAGCTTTCGTCCCTTGGAATGGGGAGAAAGTTGGGACTTTTTTATTTTCTGGACAGGGAGGTGATACAGGGTGCTTGGATTGGCAGATTGGGGAATTGCCATGGCCTATCTGGCCAGTGTAATAGGTGCTGCCGGTTGTGTATTATACGGAGTGGTTAACTGGAACAGCAGTAAATAAGAGGAGGTTAGATGATGGGTCAGTCTACTTTTTACATTATGGTAGGTGTCTACACCTTAATCATTGCTTTTTGCGGTTACCTGGGCTACCGGCATACTAAAGATGCCAAGGACTACCTGATCGCAGGGAGTTCGGTAAATCCGGCCCTGATGGCTTTGTCTTACGGTTCTACTTTTATCAGTACTTCCGCCATTGTAGGTTTTGGCGGTGCAGCAGGTATGTACGGTATGAGTCTGTTATGGTTGACTGCCTGCAACATTATTTTTGGAGTATTCGTCGCTTTTGTATTTTTCGGTAAAAGAACCAAGTTATTAGGCACCAACCTAGCGGCGCAGACATTTCCGGAGCTGATGGCCAAAAGATTTGATTCCAAATTCATACAAAGATACAGTGCAGTTATGATTGCGATAGCAATGCCTTTATACGCAGCGGCAGTAATGATCGGTGGTGCTCGTTTTCTGGAGCAGGCCATCAGTATTAATTATGTCTATGCATTAATCGTTTTTGCTGTTTTGGTAGGAATTTATGTTTTTTACGGAGGTTTAAAAGGAATCATTTATACTGATGCCGTGCAGGCGGTAATCATGTTTGTAGGAATGGTGTTCCTTATCTTTTCTACCTACGCCGCTTTAGGTGGCATTACTGAAGCCCACCAAAAGCTAACGAATCTGGCCCATCTGGTGCCGGAAAGTTTAGCTGCTCAAGGCCATACGGGGTGGACCTCTATGCCTGTATTCGGCTCTCAGATTTGGCTGTATGTAATGACTACTTTGGTACTGGGAGTTGGAATAGGTGTTTTGGCGCAACCTCACCTGGCAGTCCGGTTTATGACTTTGAAAGGTAGTTCTGATGTAAACCGGGCGGTAATTGTAGGGGGTATCTTCATCCTGTTTATGACGGGAGTAGCCTTTGTGGTAGGAGCTTTGTCCAACGCTTACTTCTATGACTTGTACGGCCAGATTTCCCTGGCTATGGTTACGGATCCCGCTACCGGAACACCGAATATTGATAAAATAATCCCACTGTTCATCGCTGAAGCACTGCCCGAATGGTTTGCTTATTTATTCATGTTGTGCCTGCTGTCCGCTGCCATGTCTACCTTAAGCGGCCAGTTCCACGTCATCGGTACTTCCGTCAGAGATCTGTTGCAACTGAAAGACGGCACGGATAGGGCCAATACTACAAGCTTCACTCGGATGGGGGTATTGGTTGGTTTAGTTGTAACCCTGGCACTGGGCTTTAAGCTGCCGGGCAGCATTATCGCCATTGCGACAGCTATGTTTTTCGGCTTGTGCGCCTCCGCCTTCCTGCCCATGTATATTGCGGCTCTTTACTGGCCCCGGGCTTCCAAGGCAGGAGTAATAGCCGGGATGTTATCAGGATCGGTAATTTTCATATTGAGTGTTTTGTTTGTCCACCAGAAAGAAGCGGTGATTTTTGGGATATCTCAATTAATCTTTGGTAAGCCCTACTTGTTCGGCTTTCCTTGGAACATTATTGATCCCATGGTAATCTCCCTGCCGGTCGGGTTCATCGTGATGGTGGCAGTGAGTCTGGTCACCGCTCCTTTTGGGGAAAAGCATTTAGAGACATGTTTTGAAGGAATCAAAAAAGACCATGGTAAACTGCCCCAAGGGCAAGTAGCATGGTCGGCGAAAAAGTAGTTTTGTAGAAAAGAGGACACCTCACCTGATTTTCCAGGTAGGTATCCTCTTTTGGCTTTTATGGCAAGACCTTTGTTATCAGCGGAAATTGATGAGACGTTCCCGGTATTCAGTCTTTAAATCATGCTGAAGATAATGGACAAATCGCTGCAGGAAAACGGCGGCTTCCGCCCGGGACATGGCCTGATTGGGGAGAACGTTACCGAAGGAATCCCCACTGACAATACCCATTTCGGCAGCTACATAGATAGCATCTCTCGCCCAATAAGGAATGTTCCTGTCATCGTTATAAGGTGTAATGGGGTTTTGCAAGGGTGCCAGCCGCTCAAACCCCAAAGCCTTGATCATGGCGGTAATCGCCTCCGCCCTAGTCAAAGTACCATCGGGGGAAAACCGGCCGGGTGTAACCCCCGTCATGATATTGGCTTCACTGATGGCTTTAATCTGTTGATAGGATGGATGACTTGTAGCTACATCGCTAAAGGGCGACACTTCCTGGGTTTCCTGGTTCCGGAATCGATCAAAAGGATTAAAAGTCTGAGTTTGTTCCTGGGCTGCCTGGGATCCCTGCAAGTCCGTCAACTTCACCAGCGCATATGCAAATTCCCCCCGGGACATATCCAGCCTAGGTCCAAAATAATCACCTTTTGTACTAAAAGACTCCAGGCTGGCCAATTCCAGAATAGGCCCGCGCGCCCAATGGTTTTCTAAATCACGGTAAGAAGGCACCGGCAACCACCGCTGGGTAGGCATGGTGGCCAACCGGGTAGAACCGGTCACATGCCGTCGACCCCAGGTGTCCCGTACCAACCCGTCCCGACCGAATTCCGGCAGGTTGGCCTCGTACCGTAAAATCCCCTCTTCCTGAATGGTTTCAATATAGCCTCCCGCAAAACTGATGGGAGTCGGTTCATTGGCATGATAAGTTAGGTCCCGGGTTCTATTGAAAGAGATATTCACCTGAAAAGTCCCCGACCAATTTTGAGGGTAAGTCCTATCCTCTATGGTCACTTCCCCCTGGAACCGGATGGTGCCGTCGATCCGCTGGGTTTCCGTACTCCCCCAAGCGTGATCGTAACCAACTGTATCGCCCCAGGTCTCCACGGTGATCTGAGCTTGATTGCCGTTAACATTATATATTTTCCGGCCGGTCCAAGTACCGCTGAAATAATCTACCACCGGTTGTGAATCCACCAGGGCCGACTTGGAGAACAAATAGTCGGTCAAGGTATACCGCTGGGAACCTACGGTAATCGTCTCTGTCAGCCGGTCCAAGTTGGTGACGTAGATAGTCTGCCTGTTATCCATCTTGGACTCTGCCGTGGAGGAATAAGAAGCTGTTCTGGTAAGAGTAATGCTTCCATCCTGATTTTGCAACTTATAAGTCAAGCTGGTAGACAGACTACCCGTATTGTCCCTGCCACCTCTCCCTCCCCGGCCACCGCCTTTTTGGACAGTACCGGTCAATAATACAGGTTCACCGGTAATAAAAATTACCTCCTGGTATTCCCTTTCATTATAAATACCTTCCTCCAGGTGAAGCTCCACTGCTTGGGCAGGAAGAACAACAAGACAGAGCACGACAATGGCACAAATGAAAGTAAGAATAGTTTTTCGCATCCCAGTCCCTCCTGCTTATTGTTTAAAGATAAGACAAGCATAGTAATCATTGTATTCTGCGTAATGAACTACATACACTACATCACCCGGATTTAGCTCGCCGATTGTGCCGTAAGAGGAGCCAAGGTATAGCAAAGCATCCTCTGTATCCAACTGTAAATTATAGTGTCTCCTGGCCCCGGGACCGGAATCGGGATTGGGGACCCACCGCTGGTACCCTTCGCTCCAATCCTGTACTCTGTCTAAGGTAAGTATATTGCTGTGCGGATCTGCAGCCACCACGCGCGCTACGCTGGTCTTTAAAACATCAGGATTTCGGCGGCGCAAGGTCATAGCCAAAATTTTGTTATTCTCATCAGCAATAATAAAGGCGTCCATCCGCCGGTACCATTCGCTCCAGCGACTCTCCGCCAGGTAATCGGGAGTTATCCAGTCTCCCTCATACCAAGCATCCCAAATCCGGGTTTTGTTATCGAAAATCAACTCCGGCGTACTGCGACTGGAAATGGATTTCCACTGGTTCCCTACCAATTCGCTTGCCCGGTAAAGCTCTAAAGAGCGGCGATCAATATCCTCCAGCCGACCTGCATAAATTCTTAACCGCGGAGGAACTCCCTGGAAATGTTGCATCAAGGCGCTGTATTCCCCTGAACCGGTGTAAACTGTCTCCA
>JAAYOX010000203.1 GCA_012520135.1 Clostridia bacterium | reverse complement strand
GATTCAGGCAAAAATAACGTGGCTGGCTTTTGGGGTGGTGTTTGTGGCGTTGCTATTGGGGACTGTTGTACTAGCAGGACATTATGCCCGTAGTTTTGAACAGGAAATCGGATATCGGGCCTTAGCTATTGCGCGAACATTATCGCAAATGGAGGAAATCCAACAAAACGTAGGTAAGCCCGGTGGCAGCGAAGTAATCCAGCCTATTGCTGAGAGAGCCCGCCTTGTTACTAACGTGGAATACGTTGTAGTCTTAGATATGGAAAAGATCCGGTACTCTCATCCATTAGAATCCTTCATTGGCAAAGAGTTCGGCGGCGGCGATGAAAGCGCCGCTTTTGCCAATCATGAATATGTATCCAGGGCCGAAGGTGTACTGGGCCCCTCTGTCCGAGCTTTTGTCCCAATAAAGACCGATGAGGGAACTACCCAAGTAGGAGTGGTTGTGGTAGGTATTTTAACTCCTACTTTATGGCAGATTATACTGGATATCCGTTGGGAGATTTACCTGTCTTTACTGGTAGGGCTCCTGGCGGGAATGATGGGGGCAATTTATTTGGCAAGGGATATCAAAAAGACTTTGTTTAATCTGGAACCCAGGGAAATTGCCCGTCTTTTGGAGGAAAGGGTGGCCATATTGCAATCTATGGAAGACGGTATTATTGCCATCGACCGTGATTACAGGATTACCGTTTTTAACGAGGCCGCCAAGCGGATCATTGGGGTGTCCGGTGATGTAATAGGGCGTCCAATCCTAGAGGTTATTCCCGATTCCAGGCTGCCCTTGACTGCAAAAGCCGGGGAGGCTGTTTTTAACCAGGAACGCCCCATTGGCAGATCTTCGATCCTGGCCAGCCGGTTTCCCATTAAAGTGAAGGGGGAAATTGTAGGTGCTGTATCTTTATTCAGGGATAAGACTGAGGTTCGTCGCTTAGCCGAAGAGCTGACCGGTGTGAAACAATTTATCGAAGCTCTGAGGGTTCAGAGTCATGAGCATATGAATAAGCTCCATACCATTGCCGGTCTTTTGCAATTAAAACGGTACCAGGAAGCTATTGATTTTGTCTTTGCCGTCAGTGAAGAGCAGCAGGAGCTGACTACCTTTTTGGGAAGGAATATCAAAGATTACAGTGTAGCCGGTTTGTTGCTGGGGAAATACAGTCGTGCCAAAGAATTGCAGATAGACTTAATCATTGACCGTGCCAGTCAAATGGATGAACTGCCGGAGCAAGGGGCCAGTGCTCCACTAGTCATCATTTTGGGAAATCTGTTGGAAAACGCCATGGAAGCATTAATGAATATGCCCCAGGAGCGAAGAAAGGTGTTTTGTTCCCTCCGGCAGGAGCAAGGTAGTTTAGAAATTATTGTACGGGATTCCGGCCCGGGAATACCGGTGGACGTACAGAATAAAATATTTAATCAAGGGTTTTCCACTAAAGGTCCCCAGAGGGGATACGGCTTGGCCTTAGTAAAACAATCAGTGGACAACTTGGGCGGTCACATACACCTGGATAGTGTGGAAGGCTCAGGTACCACTTTTACGGTCAGATTGCCCGTGGGTATAGGAGGATAGCGGTATGATAGGAATTGTTATCGTAGAAGATGATCCAATGGTTTTAGAGGTAAATAAACAATATATTGAAGCAGTTGGCGGTTTCAAAATTTTAGCGACTGCCGATCATGCCGCTGAAGGTTTGGAATTGGTACGCCGGTTCCGGCCTCAGTTGCTTCTTTTGGATATCTTTCTGCCGGATCAGAAGGGGATTGAAGTGTTGCAGGAGATGAGGCGGCTGGATTTGCCTACGGATGTCATCTTGGTAACGGCTGCCAGGGATGTAGAAACAATCCAGCAGGGTTTTCGCTATGGGATCGTGGACTATATTGTGAAACCTTTTCGCTTTGAACGAATTAAAAGTTCTTTGGAATCATACCGGGATATGTATTATCAGCTGCAAAGGAAGGAGGCCCTTAATCAAGCCGAAATAGATGACATGGGACTGGGTAAAGTAAAAATTGTAGAAGAAACTTTGCCCAAAGGCTTGACGGAAACAACCTTGAAACAGGTTATGCTCTTTTTGCTAAAGGGAAAGCAGAGTTATTCGGCTGAAGAAGTGGCCTCGGAGGTTGGTTTGTCACGGGTAACGGCCCGAAGGTATTTGGAATATTTAGAAAAGACAGGCAAGGCTGAACTGGAGCTCCAGTACGGCTCTGTAGGGAGACCGGTAAACAGATACCGGATTAGGTAGTCATTCTAGAAAAGGTGAATTCTGTGACTGGTAAGAAATATTTTGGATATTTATTTGGACTGCTATTAATATTTATAGTTACTGGTTGTCACCAGCGAGCAATGGATCTGGAACAGGTAAGCCATGAGGAGCGAATTGTGATTAAATTTTCCCATGTGGTAGCCGAGTCTACCCCTAAAGGTCAAGCGGCCAATCGCTTTGCTGCTTTAGTTAAAGAGAGGACCGGGGGAAGAGTGGAAGTCCAGGTTTACCCTAATTCGGTACTGTATAAAGACGGTGAGGAAATGGACGCTTTGTACCAAGGCCAAGTGGAGATGATTGCTCCGGCTACCGCTAAAGTGGCAGAGCGTTTCCCCTTGTGGCAAATCTTTGACTTACCCTTTCTGTTCTTTAGTGAAGCAGAAGTTCACCGGGTAATGGACGGCGAGGTTGGCCAACAGCTGTTCCAAATGCTGGAGCAGCATAGGATCAAGGCTTTAAGTATGTGGGATAACGGTTTTAAGCAGATCACCACTACAGTTCCCTTGCGGGGGTTGGAAGATTTTAAAGGAATTAAGTTTAGGGTCATGCCGGGCAGTATCGTGTTGGAAGGACAGTTTCATCAACTGGGTACCGAATCGGTGCCCCTGGCCTTTAATGATGTCTACCGGGCTTTGGAAGAAGGCAGAGTTCAGGGAACAGAAAACTCAGCGTCCAATATCTATTCCAAAAGGTTTTATGAATTGCAACCCTATCTGACGATCAGCAATCATGGCTACCTTGGCTACGTAGTGTTAGTAAACGGGTCATTTTGGGACAGTCTTCCGGAAGATATTAAATTAATTATCGAGGAGACTATGGAGGAAGTAACCCTTTGGCAGCGGGAGATGGCAGCCAAACAAAATGAAGCTGATTTGGAAGCCATTTTGGCAAGCGGCAAAGTAGAAGCCTGGTGGTTGACTCCGGAAGAAAAAGAGCGTTGGCG
>JAAYOX010000202.1 GCA_012520135.1 Clostridia bacterium | reverse complement strand
TTAGATAAGACCGGCACCATTACCAAAGGCAAGCCGGAAGTAACCGACGTGGTGAGCCTTACACGGCGTGAACCGGCAGAAATATTGCGGTTGGCCGCTTCTGTGGAAAAACTGTCGGAACACCCTCTGGCCCAAGCCATCGTGGAAAAAGCAACCCTGGATCATATTCAACCCTCATCGCCTAAAGACTTCCGGGCCTTACCCGGTTTCGGGGTAGAAGCCACTTTACAAGAAGGTACGGTCTTAATCGGTAACTGGAAGCTGATGGAGCAGGCGGGGATCCCTCACGCCCCCGCTAAAACAGCACTGGAAAGGTTGGAACAGGAAGGTAAAACAGCCATGCTTCTGGCTTTAAACAAGGAACTGATCGGCGTAATCGCCGTTGCCGATGCCATCAAAGAGACTTCCCGCCAGGCCATCGCCAAAATGCAGGAGATGGGGATCCAGGTTTATATGATTACAGGAGACAACCGGACTACTGCCGAAGCCATCGCCAACAAGGTGGGTATCAGGCATGTTCTGGCTGAAGTCCTGCCGGAACACAAAGCAGCGGAAGTGGAAAAACTGAAAAAAGAAGGGAAAGTAGTCGCCATGGTCGGAGACGGAATTAATGATGCTCCGGCTCTAGCAGCAGCCGATATTGGCATTGCCATCGGTACCGGCACCGATGTAGCCATGGAGGCAGCCAATATCACTTTAATGGGAGGAGATTTAAGAGGAGTAGCCGCCAGCATTGCCCTGAGCAAAGCTACCATGCGCAATATTAAACAGAACCTGTTCTGGGCTTTTATTTATAATACTTTGGGGATTCCCCTGGCCGCTTTTGGCCTTCTTTCGCCTATTATTGCCGGAGCGGCCATGGCCATGAGCTCAGTGTCGGTAGTTTCCAATGCCCTACGACTGAGAGGTTATGATCCTTTCCGGATTTTTGAGTCCTAGAAATCCGGTTTATTGCAGGAATATGTTCAAAAGGTAGCGAATAACTTTCTCAAGAACATCTGCGAGGGGGGAGCATTGTGGCCGGTAACAATAATACGGAGCCATTACTGCAAACTTACTGGTTGCCCAGAAACAGCCAAGAGGAAGCTTCCGGTACCTTTTTAGCTTGGATTTTATTCGGAATCGTAACTTTGTTCGTAATCTTCCTGACAATGACATTCGCTTAATAAGAAAACCCCCGGTCATCCGGCGGTTTTTCTTTTTGCCTATTCTGTTTGTTCACAAGCTGTTTAAGGCCAAATCGATGTTAATCGAGGGCATCAGAGGAGCCCGGTTTATTGTTTCCAGAGTACCTCTGCCGCCTTGGCCAATTCCGGGTCAAATTGGCTGCCGGCATATTTTTTGATTACTTCCCCCGCTTCCTCAAAGCTCCGGTTTCTTTGGTAGGAACGGTTGGAGGTCATGGCATCAAAAGCATCGGCAATACAGAGAATCCGTGCCCCCAAGGGGATCTCCTCGCCGGCCAGTTTTAAGGGATAACCTCTCCCGTCATACCTTTCATGGTGGCCTGCCGCAATCCAGGCAAGGTGTTTAAGTCCCTCAATCATATTCAATAATTCCGCCGTACGGCCGGGATGAGCGCGGATAACGGCAAATTCATCTTCATCCAGAGGCCCTGCTTTATCCAATATCCGGTTGGGCACTGAAATTTTACCGAAATCATGGAGAAGCCCTGCGATTTCCAGCTCTTCCAGTTGATCTTCCCCATAACCAATTTCCTTAGCCAACTTAACCCCATAGGCAGCTACCCGGTGGGAATGGCCGGCTGTATATTTATGTTTGGCGTCGATAATTTTGGCGAAAACCCGGACAGTGGCTTTGAAGGGCTGAGGATGAACACAACTAATGGGAGGCAGCTTATTCAATGCTTCCTCCATCAAAGAGGGCAGAGCATTGTAGTTCTGAACCTTTTGATAATAGGGTGTCTCCGCTACTGCCGCCAAAAAAGCCTCCACCACTTCGGGCATCAAAGAGGTGCCGGAACGCTTCTTGATGATCTCTAATGCTTTTTTCCCTTCATCCCGAGGGTATAAGCGCAGCAAAATATCCAATTGGTCGGCTACTGCTACAATCTGGCCTCCTACCGTCAGGTCCGGTCCTTTCCTGCCGGCAGGTGTTCCTGTACCGTCCCAATGCTCGTGGTGTTCCAAAATATACAGGGCGGCTTCTGCCAACACCGGTAGTTCTTTTACAATAGCCGCTCCCCGATCAGAGTGTTCTAAAATGATGGGATCGGTCAAGGGTTCCCCACTGATCATTTGATGCACAATATGATCATCCAGCCCCATGGCTCCTATATCATGTAATAAACCGGCATAGAATACGTCATTGACTTTGTCAGGCAGCATCAATTCCGCCGTAAGACCGGCTACCAGTGCCACCCGCCAAGCATGATAAAGCTTACCCCTGGCGTCCATATCCAGAGCCATGGACAGGGCTGCCATCAGTTCGTTAAACACTTGTCTGGTATCAAATACCTTCAACATTTCCTGCCGTTTCGTTATTGCGTTCATATGTTCACCCCTTCACAATCATTACGCCTTAAATTTGAGGTCTCCTAGGACATAAGGCATTATCAATGCTTCAGCCACGCCGGATAATCATTTTTTTGGAAGACTCTCAGAGCCTCCGAGGCCTCCTCTCCGGTGCCAAAGCCAACCCGAATGGTGCCCCCGTCTCCTTCCCGGATACGCAGGATCTCAATATCCATAATATTAATCCCATGAATGCCCAATAAGGCTGCTAATTTCCCTATTTCCCCCGGCCGGTCCGGAACCGTAACGATTATTTCGTGAATACCGGGCAATAGTCCTTTTTGCTTAAGGGGGATTTGGCGTCTTTTTTCCTGGGCTTCCTGTAAAAGCCGGTACAACCGCTCCCGATCATCCCCGGCTACGGCTTGTTCCAATTCTGCAATGGCCTGACGATAAGTCCTGATCACCGGTAACAGTGCTTCTTTATTCTCCAGGAAAATATCCTGCCACATGTCCGGGGCACTTTCGGCAATCCTGGTGGCATCCCGGAAGCCGCCGGCAGCCAATTGAAATGTCCCCGGTACTTCCTCCTCCCTCCGGGCCACTGCATTCACCAGGGCTGCCGCCGTCAAATGAGGAAGATGGGATACTGCCGCCACAATCGCATCATGTTCCACCGGTGACATATATAATACTCTCGCTCCTATGGTTTGCAGCAATTCTGTCAAAGAGGATAAGGCTCGTGGAGCAGTTTCCGCCACGGGGGTCAATACATAAACTGCGTTCTCAAAGAGGTGAGGGTCAGCACCGTCAATTCCCCGTGTCTCCGCTCCGGCCATGGGATGTCCCCCCACATAGAAAATGCCGGGAGGTAACAACTCCGTCAAGCGGCTGACCAACCGGCTCTTGGTGCTGCCTACGTCGGTGACGATGGTACCCGGTTTCAAAAAGGGAACGGCTTCTTTCAGCAACCCCGGCATGGTTTTAACCAAGGTAGCCAGGAACACTACATCGGCATCTTTAACCCCTTCGGCAATTTGAGTTGTTCCCCAGTCAATAGCTTTGGTAAGGACGCCGGTATCTATGGTTTCCCGGTGAATATCAATTCCAACTATTTCAAGCTCTGGCCTGGCCTTTTTTAAAGCCAGCCCCAGGGAGCCTCCAATCAGCCCCAGACCGATGATCGTCACCCGTCTAACTTCCATCCTTCCAACCTCCCATTACCTCAATAACATTTGCCACCAACAATCCACCATTCTACTATCCTACTTTAGCCAAGGTCACTCCTTGGAGTTGCCCTGAAGTAAATAGTCGGCAAAAGCTTTTGCTAAAGGGCTTAAGGTGCGATTCCGGCGAATTGCCAAATAGATGGTCCGTTTCATCTCCAGGCCCTCTACCTTTACCTGTCGCACAGTCCCCAGGCTTAAAGCCTCCTGCACCGCCCAATGGGAAACCCAACTGACACCTAAACCGGCAGCCACTGCCGTAATCACCGCTCTGGTACTGCCTAATTCCATCACTACGTCAAAATCATTCAAGGAGAAGTCCTGTTTAGCCAGTTCCTGTTCAATGACCATCCGGGTCCCGGAACCTTCTTCCCGCAACACATAGGAGGCGGGAAACAAATCGGTCAAGCCTATGGCATCCTTTTTGCCCCAAGGGTGATCAGGGGCAGCGATTAGAATTAAGTGGTCTTCCTTAAAAGGAAAGAAATCCAGCTTCGTTTCCTCCAACTTTGCACCGATAATCCCCAACTGAATACTGTCCATCAGCAGCTTTTCCACTATTCTTCTGGTGTCACCAATGGATAAAGAGATATTCACTTCCGGATAAAGCTGTTTAAAACGTCCAATATAATTAGGCAACAAGTATTCTCCCGGAATGGTGCTGGCGCCCATTTTTAGATTGCCTTTGCCCAGCCCTTTATATTCTTCAATATCAGCCATTAACCGTTCATACAGGTTGTTAAGGCGTTTGGCCTCGGTATAAAACAGTTTGCCTGCCTCAGTTAAGGACACATTCCGGTCTCCTCTTTCCAACAGGGTCAGGCCCAGTTCAGTTTCCAGTGATTTGATCTGCCAACTGATGGCCGGTTGGGTCATAAACAAATGTTTTGCAGCTTTGGTGAAACTACCCAGTTCCGCTACTGCTACAAAGATGCTAAGTTGTCGGAAATTAAGCAACTTTTTTCACTCCAAATATGTAGAGATTTACTTGGCAACATTTCTAGCCTATATTATACATGGCTTAGGTAAAATTACCAAGGACCAGGTTGATTAATCTTACCGGACAAGGCTAAAATGGAACCAGAAAAGGGGAGGTATTCCCAATGAAGATAAAAGCAGCCAATGTGGTATGGCAGGCTACTTCTTTCCGGAGCGAACAGGACTTTTGGACGGAAGCAAGCAAACACCTTCAACAATTACAAAGAAAAGAAGTCCAGATTGCATTATTCCCCGGTTTTACCGGTTTGCTTCACGCCGGGAGCTTTCTGCCTGCCCAAAACCGGCTGCCGGAAATACTGGCCCTCGTTGCAGCTAAAAAAGGAGCTTTTGACAAGGGCTTCAGTGAGCTGGCCCAAGAATATGGAATGTACCTTTGTCCGGGAACTACCGTTTCCCAAAGGGGCAACCGTTTCTCAATCACTGCCTCTTTGTTTGATCCCCAGGGAAAAAAACTGGGGGAACAGCAGCAAACCCACTTGTCCCAACAGGAAAAGGCCTGGGGCCTGGAGCGGGGAGAAGAATTGCCGGTCTGGGCCACCGGCCTGGGACGGGTAGGCATAGCAGCCGGCACCGACATTTGGCATCCTGAAGTCAGCCGCATTTTAGCCCTTCAAGGTGCTGAGTTGGTCCTGGCTCCGGCGGCAATTCCCGGTCCCTACAATCCTTGGCTCCAGGTGGCCGGGATGTGGCAGCAGGTCCAGCAAAACCAGTTTTTTGCTTTAGAAAACTGGCTGGATGGGAACATCTTCGGCAGTAACTACGAAGGCAGGGCCTTGATCCTGGCGCCCTGTGAAATGACCCCCGGAGAGACAGGCTATTTGACCCGGGAGCAAGATGAACAAATAGCCCAATTAGATTTCAACAGGCGAAGAGAAGTTATTAAAGGCTATCCTCTCCTGGCTCATTTAAACCCTTCCCTTTACCAAGGATATTTACCCGGATTATACGAAAGGGATGTAACTAATGATGCCCATGGCTATACTGAAAAAAGCAATCGAAAAATATCTGGTTTTTCGTACCAGAGCTCAAATAGTTGACCGGTACTTATCCGGCAGGAAGATTAAGGCTGCCTCCAACTGCTCTTCAATTCAATTGAAGCAGGTCCGGGTAGCCGCGACTCAAATACCTTTGACTTTAGTCAAGGATCCTTTAGAATGGGTAGAATTGATCCACCGGCACACGGCAGGGGCAGCTGCAGCAGGAGCACAATTAGTCGTGTTTCCGGAAAATATTACTTTACCCTTACTGGGGCTGATCCCGGGAGTACGAAAGCTGGCCGCTCAAGGGGTGGGCAGTTCCGCGGATCTTGGGGGCTCCTCCGTCCCGGATCCGGCCCGGATTTTCCGCATCTTCGGTTCCGGCGTCGAAGCCTTTTACCGGAAGACCATGAGTTCTTTGGCGGCTAAATATGAAATATATATCATGGGAGGAAGTCGTCTGGTCCCGGATCACACCGGGCGGCTGATGAACATAGCCTCCCTTTACGGACCTCAGGGACAATTAATCGGCTCCCAGGCTAAAGCCCATTTACTGCCCCTGGAAGCCGGTTGGGGGATTTGCCGTGGCAACGAGCTTAAAGTATTCAACACTCCTATAGGAAACATCGCCTTTCCCGTCTGCATGGACGCTACTTATTTTGAGACGTTTCGTATCCTGACTTACCTGGGAGCGGACTTGATCATCATACCCATCGCTAATCCGGAAGAGTATAACCAATGGAAAGCCCTCAGGGGAATCTGGCCCCGGGTGCAGGAGAGCTATGTTTATGGGGTAAAAAGTGCATTGGTAGGTAAAAAATTTTTCGGGCTGGACTTTACCGGCAAAGCGGGGATTTTTGCTCCGATTGAATTACACCCGCAAGACGGTGTGGTTGCCCTAGCCCAAAATCCCCATAAGGAGGATTTGGTCATTGCTGACCTTAATATTGAAAAGCTGCGGGAAACCAGAACCGGTCGTGCTTATGGGGGTGATGTAAATCTCAATCTCTACCGCCGCTATTTTCCTCAAGTTTACTCTACATAGGAGGATGGAATTATTTCTTAGATTTCTGTTAAAACTAGGGTGCAGAAGCCGCTGGTTAAGGATTAAAGGAGGTGAGCTGACATGAAAGTCTACGTTGATCAAGACCTTTGCATCGGCTGTGGTGCCTGTATCGATACGGCTCCGGAATTATTTGATTATAATGATGAGGATCTTGCCCAGGCCATTGTGGATGTGGTGCCTGAAGACCAGGAGGATTTGGCCCAGGAGGCCATCGATTCTTGCCCTACTGAGGCCATTAAAGAAAAGTAAAGGAAAACCGGTGGGAACACCGGTTTTCCTTTTCTTGGTGGTATTAATTTGAACGATGGTTGGGATACTCCATAATTCTCTTTTCCCAGGTGCGGATGTAGACTTTGTCTCTTTCCGTCGAAACCAGGTACTCGGGCAGCATGGGTGTTTTGCCGTACCCCTTGGGAGCATTGATAATATAAGTTGGAATGGCTAAGCCTGAGGTGTAGCCACGTAGATGTTCCATAATTTCCAGCCCGTCTTCGA
>JAAYOX010000201.1 GCA_012520135.1 Clostridia bacterium | reverse complement strand
TGGAGTGGTTTGAGGAGCAATATGGAGAGAGGTATGGCGGCATCGACTGTGATGATATTTTGGAGAATAATCCCCAAAACCGGCCGCAACGCTGCCCCCAAATTGTACGTGAGACTTATGCTAAAGTCCAGGAGCTCCTGCTTGAGAACGGATTTCAATTAGAGGGATAATTGGCTTAAAGGAGTTTTGTGATGGAGAATGAAAGATTTTTAGCCACTACGGAAAGTGTGTGCCCGGAATGTTTAAAGGTTATACCGGCCCGGAAAGTAAGCAGCTATGATCAAATCTACCTGGTTAAAGAATGTAGTGACCATGGTGAATTCCGTACTTTGATTTGGGATGGGGAACCGGATTACCGGGGATGGCACAGGGAAAGGCTGCCGGTCAAGATTGAAAACTGTGTTACGCAAGTGGAAAAAGGCTGTCCTTATGATTGCGGTCCTTGTCCTGAACACCGGCAAGAGCCCTGCTGTGTACTTTTAGAGATAACCGAGAATTGTAATCTTAATTGTCCCATTTGTTTTGCCTCCGCAGGAACTGCCAAAAGCAATAATCCCTCCTCAATTAAAATCAAGGATTGGTACCGGTGGTTGCTGGACCATGGAGGGCCTTATAACGTTCAATTATCCGGCGGTGAGCCTACAGTCCGGGATGACTTGCCGGAAATAATTTGGATGGGGAAGCAACTGGGATTTCCTTATTTGCAGTTAAATACCAACGGCCTCCGGCTGGCACAGGAACCGGAATTAGCCAATAAACTTAAAGAAGCCGGGTTAGATTGCGTTTATCTGCAATTTGACGGCACAAGAGATGAAATTTACCGGAAAACCCGGGGACGGGCCTTGCTAAATGAAAAAATGAAGGCAATTGAGCATTGCGCCCGGGCGGGTTTAGGTATCGCTTTGGTACCAACCCTGGTTCCCGGGATTAATACGGATAATATAGGTGCAATCATTGATTTTGCCACCAGTCAAATGCCACATGTCAGGGGAGTCCACTTTCAGCCGGTCAGTTATTTTGGTCGCTATCCCGGTGCACCACCTGAAAATAGGATCACGATCCCCCGGATTCTGAGGGAGATCGAGGAGCAAACCGCCGGGAAAATCAAAAAAGATAATTTTGGGCCTGTCGGAGCGGAAAACCCTTATTGTACCTTTCATGGAAACTTTACTTTGGAACCAGGCGGGACACTAAAACCTTGGCGTTCTGTTAGCTGTTGCCCATCTCCTGCAGAGCCGGTTGATCCCAAAGTTGGGGTGGCGAAATCCAGGTCTTTCATCGCCAGGCAGTGGTCTGCACCGGAACCGGCTGGAAAGTGCTGTAATCAGGACCCGAGGGTAGCAAGTTTAGATGAGTTCCTCCAAAGAATTACAACATATACCATGAGTATTTCCGGCATGGCTTTTCAAGATGCCTGGAACCTGGATTTGGAACGTCTCCGGGACTGCAAATTGTATATTTTCAGTCCCCAAGGCAAATTAATCCCTTTTTGCGCCTATAATTTGACCGCCAAAAACGGGCAGAGCATCTACCGGCCTTAGTGGAGGGAGGAACCTTATGGAGTTACCGGTCAACGTCTTGGATGAGTGGGTAAAAGGGAAGATGGGAGTTGAATCAAACCGGAGGCTGACCCCGAAAATAATCAAAGATTATCAACTGGGTAAACTGGTCGATGTTTTAACCTATGTATCCCAAACCAGTCCTTTTTACCGGCGGCATTTGGAGGGCTGCCAAGTTAATAATTTGAAGAGCTTGGAGGATGTAGCCCGATTGCCCTTTACCACCGAGGAGGATTTAAGATCCTCCGGTTTACAAATGTTATGTGTTTCCCAAAGCCGGATTAATAGGGTGGTTACTTTAGATACTTCCGGCACTACCGGAAGTCCAAAACGGGTCTTCTTTACGCTTGACGATCAGGCTTTGACTGTTGAATTTTTTCAGCAAGGTTTGGCCACCTTTACTTCATCCGGAGAAAAGGTCTTAATTTTCCTGCCGGGAGAGCGGCCGGGCAGCATCGGGGATTTATTGGCGAAGGCCATGGAAAACTTGGGCGTGGAACCGGTTCAGTTCGGTGTTGGGCAAACATTGAGGGAGATACTGGACAAGCTGGTGGATACGCAAGCCCAAGTGATTATTGGCATCCCCATTCATGTTTTGGCTCTGGCCAGGTATCACCGGTTGTTGGTCCCGCAAAAGCCCCTCAATTTGAAAAGAGTTCTGCTGACCACTGATTATGTGGCTCAAACAGTGGTGGAGGCTATCCGGGGGAGTTGGCATTGTGAGGTCTTCAGATATTATGGCATGACGGAAATGGGATATGGAGGAGGCATTGAGTGCCGGCAACATGATGGCTATCATCTCTACCAGGGAGATTTTCTGTTGGAAATCGTGGATCCGGATCTCGGTACCAGATTGCCGGAAGGGGAATTGGGGGAGGTAGTGATTACTACTTTGACCAGAAAGGGGATGCCCTTAATCCGCTATCGCACAGGGGATTTAGCCCGGCTCATCCCGGAACCATGCTCCTGTGGGTCGGTATTAATACGGCTGGGCCCTATCAAAAGGCGGATTACAGGTTTAATCAAGGTAGCTGAAAATACCGGTATCACTATTGGGGAGTTGGATGAAATTTTATTGGCTTTGCCGGGAGTGGTGGATTTTACGGCAGTTTTTTCTTCCCTGACGGAACCTTTCCTGCTGGAAATTGAAGTTGAAACTTTGGGCAGGACCATCGACTTGCCACAACTCCAAAGGGCCCTCCAAGCCCATCCGGCTGCGGAGTTGTTGTTGAAACAAGACCGGCTCCGGCTCAGGATTAAAGAAATAGTTGACCCTGCCGGTTATCAGCCGAGAATAGGCAAGAGGAGACTGGAGGTTAAAACGGACCATGAAGGGCAAGGATGAAATAAGAGATACC
>JAAYOX010000018.1 GCA_012520135.1 Clostridia bacterium | reverse complement strand
TCCAAAACCTCTCCGTCAGACAAAGAGAGGGAGTTCAACACAAAACCCTCTTCATCTGCCGCAACAAAATAAAGAAAATCGTCATCCCCGGTCATGGCGAAAATCCGGTGCTTATCCACATAGATATCATCGTAATAGACTTCGTAGACATAGCTATCGAATCTGCCGTCAGGAGTATAGTACATAATGGCTTCCCCGTCCAGGGAAAAGCCTGTCAGACTCCACCAGACATCATGGATGTATATTCCTCCCTGATCATCCACATGGATATTGTCGGCAAAATAAAAGGTGCCGCCTTTGGGAGCATAACCGTTAATAATGCGGGAAACCCGGTGATTCTGGTCAATGACCACGACCCGTGATCTCTCTTGATCCACCACATAGCTGTTACCGGTGCTATCGGTTTTTACCTGCCACGGATTAGACAGATGAAGGACCTTGCCGGGAATGAGATCGTACCTGTACATGTTCTCGTAACAAAACAGGCTACCGGCAATTAGTACAATGAGAATTAGTACGTCAACTAGATCCAAGCGCTTGCGGGCAAACCAGTTCCATAACTTCCGTATTAAGACCATGTTAACCTCCGAAGCTGATATAGTCTTTATATTCGAGGGGAGCGTAATAAACCGTATGAACTCCGTCTTTGCTCAGGTATTCAGGAAAAAGAATGCTGTGGAATGTAACCTCGGGGCTATGCATCTTCATGCACTTTCGCATGGAATCTGCTTCATCAACACTGTCAATCTGCAAAACATTGCGGGTCCCAAAAACATAAAAAGGCAGTGCCAACATGGTAATGTAATCGATAACGGCATCAGTTCTTTCTTTGTTGGCGGTAACCTGTCCCATACGTAAAAGCTTCTGGACATACTGCTCTCGTTTAGCATAGAACAAGTCACAAAGGTCGGGATCACGGCTATGAAGCACCCGGCATTCCACCTCCGGATACCGGGATCGCAACTCATCAATAACCGTTAAATACAAATCGGCAATATCATGGGATATTCTTTCAAAAGCCTTAAAAGCCGGCTTCTTAAGCTCGTCAGCAACCTTTTCCGTTAGGCTCTTAAAGAACTTCATATAAGACATATCCGGGATGGGGATCACAATCTTAGCACCCAACACACGGGCAAATTCAAAAAGGTATTCCATACTCAAATATTCTTGATATGTCACACCTTTCTTCTTGTTCTCAAGCTCCATGCACGTGATTTTCTGCGAGTCATTGTTTATTAAGGTCTCAATGTGTTCATCCGTCAGAATATGGTTCTCATCATATTGCCGACCGGTATTGAAATCAAATTGAACTACCTGACCGTCCTCTTGGTGAATATGGATAGTGACCTCGTGGGAGCCGAAGAGACAAGGCCCGCCGACTATACCCAAAGGTGCATCTCTTTGTACGGCTTGAACTAAATCCCGGATGCCGCGGACGAACAGGGGCATTTCCTTCAACTTAGGAGTATCCACAACTTCAACCCGGGGTATTATTGCAGCTATTTCGGCGAAGTTTGAACAGTAAAAAGCATTCTTATATTCAAGAAATAAGGGACCGAAGTCACCCTCTTTTTGGATTTCCAACGCGGATTGGACGAAATACCGCTCTTCCAGCGCTGCTTTCTCAGCGTTGAGCTCTTTTTTCCTTTTGCGCAGGCTTAATTTCTCGGCAATCAGTTCATCGGTATCAATTTGCAAATCCTTCATTTCACCGAGACGAGCTTGGATTCGCTGTAATTCGCCGCATAGGGCCCGGTATTCTTGGCTTTTCTTCCTGTCCTCGGCGAGGCAATACAACCTGTGCAAAGGCTCAAATTCTTCTATACCCCTGCCCTCCTTGGTCAGCTTGAAGAAATCCCCTATGCTCATGGGAAAATCATGTATAGTTGCCCCAACCCTACCATAAATAGTATCCTGAAGCTGAACACCTTTTGCTTCCAATATCCCCTTTAGTGTTATCGGCATTAAGATCCCCCTCCCGTTTGCATCACTGGCTACTGATTACCATATTTCCAGGTACGTCCTCTGGCTAAAACCGGCCTCACCATTTGCGCATTTGTCACAGAGATAGACATATTCCTTGGCAGCCAAATCCTGCCTATCTGCTTTCAGCACTTCCACAAAATGCAAACGGGCCTGGTCATATTTTTTTTCCGCAAACAGTTCCACTCCTTTTTCGAACATCAGCTTGGTTTTACGTTTTTTGTTCCTTACTTCCAGAGTGTCCCCGTTATAAACATCATAGAATTTTTCGTACTTTTTGAGCTTGGTCAAGTAAATATAGCCAACACTGCGGCTGCTGAAGCGCTTAGCAAAGTCATCGATCAGATCCGCATAGCCGGCGGTGACCAAAATCCGGGAATAATACTTGCCGGCAATAGACTGGAGATACTTGGCAAGCCCGGTATATTCGGAAATGGTAAGTGTGGAATAATTTTTTCCGTCGCCCACCACTCCAATCATTACCGCGCCATAGCACAGCCCTACTGCAAAGCTGCTAAAATCAAAATCCGGATCTTGGATCGTGTTGATTTCCTGGCACATGGAAATGGCACTAACCAGCGCATCCCTGTAATGCTGACTGAAAAGAGCTGTGACCCCCGCATCGGAAAAGCTGTCGGCTTCGCCGTTATTCTTTTCGATAACCGGTAGCAGCTTTGCCAATATGGTATTAATGTACCGGAAAATATCTTGGGCCTCGAGGGACAGGACGAGATCCGAGAAATCGGTCATATTGATATTGGCATATAATATTGCTGCCGCCATACTCTTTTGGCGGTTAAGCAGCTCCCTGTTTTCCGTTTTGTCGGATGGAGCAGCCTCAGGGGTGATGGGAGCCTGGGGAGCTTCAGGCAACTGGGGAACATAGCCCCATCGCCTTGATAAATTATAGAGAGCTTCTGCAATTCTCAGTTTTGTACTCATTTAACCACCACATCCAAATTTTCATAGGTTGCGGAGCCTGGATATTTTTTCCCCGCGGATTACTGATCAGTATCACACTGTCCTAGCTGCCTAAAAACATGCTTGAATTAGCGTAAATCAATCTTGTTTACCCTGCCTGATTCCAATTCCAGCTCAGCGGATACCGGTTTTTCCCCTATCGCCTCACAAGTATACAGGCACTTTTCCTTGTAAGTGTTAGCGATAGGTAAAAAGAAACTACCATTCTGATCGGCACCGGTTTCGTAAACCGTAAATAATGAAGTGCCTATTTTCTTATAGTCGGCAGACAACTCCTTTTCCAATAAATACAGTTTGTTTTCTTTATCCAAAACACCTGTAATACGCAGTAACTCACGGTTTTTTCCCCCGCTGTCGGTAATATGAAGGAGCTTTCCTTCCATATCCATATCATCAGGGTGGAAAATGGATATCCTCCTGTTGTCGCTCCCTTTTTCCTTCTTATAATCGTACAGGAGCTTGTATGCACCTTCATGACAAAATATTCTGATCAGGCTGCCGGGGGCGGCCTTACCCTCAATACAGGTCGTATTCTGAGGGATGGGATAGGAGCGGTTCGGAATCATACGCAACTTCAGGAAAGTATAATTGTCCTCACTTGTTGACAGATCGCACCGGATGCTGCGCGGGTTATACTGCCCGCCTACTGCGTGAACGGTGACTGCCGGCCTGTCAAGATTAACAAATACATGATAACCGTCATTTTTTTTGATTGCCGGCCGCTCGCCTTCAATGTAGACCCGGACATTGCTTCCCGGGATGGGTTTTCCCGTAAAATCATCGATAGTCAGGACCACCAAAGACACCTTGCGGACAAAACTATGGGAAATATAGTATTCCATGGCACTCCTCCCAAATTAGGAATCCCGGACGGTAAATTCCACAACCCTGGTGATCTCTTTTACCCGGGTGGACTCGATTTCCACAGGATATACCTTGTAAAAGAGAGATAACCTATAGGGTACGTTCGGTACATTCCACAGCTTCATTTTCTCTTCCTGTTCCAACTGTAACAGCTCGATTCTGGGAACAAACCGGGAGCCGGCCAGTTCACTACCCAATTGCTCTGCTGTAAAACTGGGGTAATCTTTTAAAACCTGGAGCACCTTTCCCAGGATTTTTTGATCTTCGGCAGCACGGAATTTGATATCACTGGTTGAATAGGCAGTGATCATATAGTAAAGGTCATAAAATGTGGATGGATATTTTAGTTGTTTTTCTCCCTTCGGCGACATATCGGTGACTACAATATCCTGGTTTTCCTTAATATCGTAGAGATTTACGCCCAGAAGGATGTCTCCCCGGTCACCGGGAGTACAGAGACCTATATTTTCAGTATTGATGATGATGGACGGTACCAAATGATCACGAAGCCGCTGCACAATGGCATTTCCGATATCGGCGATGATGGTATAATTGGCCAAAATAACCTCTCCCTAATCATAATTGTAATTTTCCAAGACTACATCACCCAAAAGGGTTAAAAGCAGGCTATTGCTCAAGTTCGTCCCCTGCATCTTTGGACAAGTTGCCGGTCCCTTCTTACGGCAGATCGCCGTCCCCGTCCTTCAACTCACCGTCGGACCCTTCGTCAGTCCCTTCGACGGACGCCTCATCAGACGCCTCGGCGGCCTCATCATCGGACATTGCATCTGCAATCCTCTCTTCAAAGCGCCCCAAATGGAAATCACCTTCATAGATTAGTATTTGATCCTCATTGTAGAGTTTGCCTTTGCCCTGGTATTTGCCCATGTAAAATTCCCCGATGTAAGTGAGATTCATGGTTATGGGATCAAAAAGCTTACCTTCGCCGGAGTAGTAGCCGTCTTCAAACCCACCGTCGTAAATCAGGTTCCCCGTTTCCGGATCATAAAGTTTGCCCACGCCGGAATACTTATGGTCCACAAACCCACCGCTGTAGATCAGGTTTCCTGTTTCCGGCTCATAAAGTTTGCCTTCACCCGAGTACTCACCGTCTTTAAATCCACCGTCATAAATCAGGTTCCCGGTTTCCGGCTCATAAAGTTTGCCCTCACCCGAATACTCACCGTCTTCAAATCCACCTTCGTACATCAGGTTCCCCGTTTCCGGATCGTAAAGCCTTCCCTCTCCGGAGTACCGGTCATCCTCAAATCCTCCTTCATAGATCAAAACCCCATTGGCAGGGTCATAAAGCCTGCCCTTCCCTTCATACTTGCCGTCCTGAAATTCACCTTCATAAATGAGGCTTTCTGTTACCGGATCATAGAGTTTACCTTTACCCGAGTACACACCGGCTGCAAATTCCCCATCGTAAATCAGGCTTTCCAGCACAGGATCATACAGCTTGCCCTTACCCTCATATACACCGTCAACAAGGTCGCCGTCGTAAACGGGATTACCGTCGCCATCATATTGTTTGGTACTGCCTCCGGTAAATCGATCATCTTCAAAATCGCCGCTGGCTATCACTTTTCCTTCATGGTAGAGCTTACCGGAACCGTTTTTCAGACCGCCGGCAAAAAAACCCGTATACAGAATTTCCCCGTTTTCATCATAGAGAGTGCCTAACCCGTTGAACTTACCTTCAGAAAAGGAACCAACATATTGTTTAACTCCTGAATCGTAATAGAGGGTTCCTTCCCCGCTATACAGGCCATCGCTGAATTGGCCTGAATATTTTAATTGACCGGTTTCCGTATAGAGCATACCCTGCCCGCTAAACTTGTTCAGCAAAAAATTACCCTTGTAACGGACCCGGCCATTGGGATAATATAATTCACCGTAACCGGAGTACATTTCGTTCAAAAATTCACCTTCATAAAGAAGGTTTCCATCATAGTCGTAAAGTTTTCCTTTGCCGTTGAGCCTTCCCTGTTCAAGCCGCCCTTCGAATAACACCAGCTTATCCTCTTTATTGTTAATCAGGCGTACCTTACCGGTATAGTTTGGAACCATTCCGGAATTAATCACCATTGTTTTGGTAAAAAATTTGGCCTGGATAAAAGGAATTCCTGTATTAATCAAAAGGATAGCTATAACAATGGAAAGCATCGCCAAAATAAAGACCAGCTTTTTGGCTACATATTTATCACCGATGAGAAAATATTCCTCAAGGGATGTTGGCTTTTTGGTCAATTGCTTGACTTCGCCGCGGATATCTTCAGAAACCCGGCCGATAATGCTTTGGGGACTGATCAGGCGGACTATGGTGCGATAAAGCATCTGAAAAGGAGCAATGAAAATCCTTTGCATCTTTTTCAGAAACAAATTAAAGGCTGTGGCTATATTAAAACTACCGGGGAACTTCATCCATCACCCTCCCGTTTACTGAACCTGTTCAATTTCAAGGGTGCCGATAAACTCAAAATGGTTTACCTTATTAATCGTTGGATTTATGGCTTCTTTGGCGGTATAGGCAAGATAGATAATTCCCACAATCATCAGCCCCACCGCAAGAATTTTTTTCAATACCTTGAATTGCCTTTTCACCTTCTCCCAGAAAAGAAACAACTTGGATTTGGGCTTTTTGAGTTCTTCCTCCGGAATCAGCGCCACTTCACGACACATCTTATTATATTGCTTGTAAATTTCTATGCTGTCGAAATGTTGCTCATTACGAAGAGCTGAATTGAATTCATTGATGGGTGGAGCAGACTGCATAGACAGCTCCTTATGAAAGAGCATCTTAAAGATGGTGGCAAACCCTTTTAAAACTGCTCTATCATCTACTACAGCCAGTTCATTGATATCGCTTGGCACATAGTTGAAGAATACGTCCAAGTTGGGTCTCACAATGATGCGCTCCCCATGTAAGCAGTTTTTCAAAAAGTATAAAGGCATCCCGAGAAAGACAATTCTCTCAAGTATTCCTTTGCCTATTTTCATTCGCTCGCCAAGTGAGTGGTAGTCACTCCTAAGTTTTTCAGACAGGGAAACACCTCTGTAATACTTCAACACTATATATAAATCGTCTTCGAAGACAAAATGCTCAATGTAATCGGTAAATGTTTCTTTTTGGATGCTCGTATCGAGACTAACCATCAGCCTTGGTATAATCACCCTGTCCTTTATGCGCAGGACAGTGTATTCCAGATCTGAGGCAACATCACGGCAAAGATAGATATCACCCAATTCATTAGTCAGGACATGGCTGATGATTTTGTATGCGCGTTCATATGTTTGGATAAGCAATCAGGTCACCACCATTAATACTGGCACCCCAAAGCCTAGTCTCGGACAACTATAATGACGGATGCCTTAATTTCCGGATATGCGGCACTTTGTGCCACAACCTCGTATACACCGGGTTCGTTGGGAGCAACATAAAAACCGTTGTTATCGATCATGCCCCCATTATCGACCACAGACCAGTGAACCGTCTTATCCTGCATATTGCTACAAACCGCCTCGAAATAGTAACTTTCATTGGTTTTGAGGGCCAGAGTACTGGGTTTGATGAAAAT
>JAAYOX010000200.1 GCA_012520135.1 Clostridia bacterium | reverse complement strand
CGCTTTCTGATTTCCTTGGCAATTTCCATGTAAAGTGGTGCTCTGGATTGAAACACAATGATTCCCCCATTTAATCGGACTTGGATTGGTTTCGACTGGACTGTGCTTGTTTAGATGTCAAACAACTATATTAATAGTTCAACTTGTTTCCCTAAAATCCTTCTTTATTTTAAATAAATTTGATAAAAACTCCTTTAAAAATTACCCATTAATAATTCTTCCATAAGTTCATTCACAAAACCCAAGTTTATAAAAAAAGTTTCCACGGAAGCCTACGGCTCCATGGAAACCATTTGGATTGAAACTACCATTTATTTTTATCCGGTCTTACGTTTAGGAAACAGCCTCTCTTTTTTGATCTGCCGGCAAAACAATGTTAAGAATTAGAGCAACAATACAGGCAGGCACAATACCGGCTCCGGAGAAAATCAACTTAACCCCTTCGGGAAAATACTGTAATGCATTAGGAACTCCGGATAAGCCTAAGCCTAAACTTAAGGAGGCCGCTACTATAAGCATATTCCGTTTGGTGAGGCCGCCGGATGCAATCAGGGTCATCCCGGAAGTGGCAATGAAGGCGAACATGATCATTAAGCCACCGCCGAAAACCGGCATGGGAATTATAGCAATTAAAGCCCCGATCTTTGGGAAAAGGCCGCACAAGATCAAGAAGATAGCACCGATCTTAACTACATAGTTACTCATAACACCGCTAAAAGAGATCAAGCCAACATTTTGGCTAAAGGAAGTGTTCGGCAGGGCATTAAAGATAGCAGCAAAACTGGAGAAGAAACCGTCGGCAAAAACACCCCCGGATAACTCCCGGTCAGTAGCTTCACGGCCTGCGCCACCCATGGTAATACCTGATATATCCCCTACCGTCTCCACCGTAGTCACGATATACATAAAGAGCATGGCTAAAATTGCAGGCCACTCAAAAGCAATACCATAGCTTAAGGGCGTTGGGAAAGAGAACCATCCCGCTTCGGCAACAGGGCTAAAATCGACTTTACCCATGGGAATAGCCACCAAGAAACCGATTATGGTTGCAATAAGAATTGATGATGCCCCCAGAAAGCCTTTGCCTGCTTGATGGATAACCACAGTAATGATAAAGACAATCCCGGCAAGGGCTAAATTACTAAAAGAACCAAAATCTTCAGCCCCAAAGCCACCGGCGGCATTGGTAACTCCAATGGACAACAAAGACAATCCGATAGTTAATACCACAGTACCGGTAACAACCGGCGGGAAGAAACGACGCAAAGTTTTTAAAAAACTACCCAAAAACATCTCCAAAAATCCGCCTACAAAAGAAGCCCCAATAAGAACCGGCATTCCATACTGCTGGGCAATAGATAAGCAAACCGGCAAGAAACCGGAACTGGTCCCCATTACCACCGGCAGCTTCGCTCCAATGGGCCCTATTGGACGAGCTTGGAAAAAGGTTGCAATTCCCGCTACCAGCATAGCGCACTGGGCCAAATAGGCTCGATCGGCTACTGTCAAGCCTACAGCCATAGCAACAGTAATAGGAACAGACACATTACTGGCAAACATCGCTAATACGTGTTGAATTCCTAATGGAATAGCCTCCTTAAGTGGCGGCACGTCATCTACATCATACAATGGAGTAATGCTTCCCTGCGGTGAAACACTTGCGATTTTTTCCTCAGCCAATTTCCAATCATCCCCTCATACTAATTTTACTGCTGCTACATTACCTGTGATACTCACCTATTTCAATCTATTATAACCATCACCCCCTTTAATAAATTCAAAAAACAACTATAACTTTCTCAAAAACCTCATTTTAAAACTATTCCGTCAATTAATAGCATAAAATCCGCTAATAATAATTTGAGATAGTATAAGAGAGAAATTCCGGCAGGTATTGCCTACCTGCCGGACTGAACAAAACTAACAAGCCTATAATTTGAGCTTTAACACCAATCGAAATGCTCCTGCCTCTTCCGGCTTTTTCTGCTTTCTTTAAGGAAACTAACGATTGGTAATTTTATTTACTTCTTGCGATAAGGGGTATCTTCCAAGGGAAGCTTAAAGCGTCTCTTGCCGTCAAACTTATAATAAGCGTTAGCTATGGCAGAAGCTCCCGGGATACTGGCGATTTCACCTACACCTTTAATACTGTAGGCCAAATCACTCTTCTGGGGTTCAACCAAAATAATCTCGAATTCAGGCATATCGGTGGCCCGCAATAACCCTAATCTACCAAACTTATTAGCTTTCAGCTCTCCTTTTTCCAATGCAAAATCCTCTGATAGAGCATAGCCCATGGCCATGACAATACCGCCGTGGAGCTGACCTTCCAAAGTAGTGGGGTTTACAGCCCGGCCCACATCATGGGCGGCAACGAACTTTTGCACTTTGCCTTCTTCATTCAAAATACAAATTTGGGTTGCATAACCATAGGATACGTGGGTCTTCGGCTCATCTACCGGTGCGTTCAACGGATGGGTAGCTCCCAAGTACTCCCCTTCGTAACTCTTGCCTTCCAGTTCCTCCAAGGAATGGGTCTTCAAATCCTCAGCCAATTTGGAAGTAGCGATTCTTACCGCTTCTCCGGTAAACAAGCTTTGACGAGACGCCGTTGTCGCTCCCGAATCAGGTGTACATCCCGTATCAGCCAGAATCACATCTACCAATTCGGGATCGATTTTCAGGGTTTCACAGGCTACCTGCTGCAGGACCACTGCCAGCCCTTGACCAATACAAGCGGCACCGGTGTACACCTTGACCCGACCCTTTTCTACCTTCACTACCGAACGGCCGGTGTCAGGGTTACCTACGCCTAAGCCTACGTTTTTCATAGCACAGGCAATCCCTGCATTAGGATTCTGTTCATAAATATCTTTCACTGCCAGCAAGGTTTCTACAAGGGCGACATCTTCACCGACAGTTTGGCCGGTAGCCAGCTTATCCCCGGGACGAAGAGCATTCTTAAAGCGAATTTCCCAAGGGCTAACCCCTACTTTTTCCGCCAAAATATCCAGCTGGCTTTCCATGGCGAAGTTGGACTGGGTTACCCCAAATCCCCTGAAAGCCCCGGCAGGAGGATTATTGGTATAGACTCCATGCCCTACAATATCGATATTGGGAATGCTGTAGGGACCGGTAGCATGAGTACAGGCTCTCTGCAGTACAGGACCGCCCAGGGAAGCATAGGCTCCGGTATCAAAATAGATTTCTGTTTTCATAGCCACAAGCTTGCCTTCCTCATCACAACCGGTAGTCAATTCCATAATCATCGCATGCCGTTTGGGGTGAACCTTCAAGCTTTCTTCTCTCGTTAAGGTAAGTTTCACCGGTTTGCCGGTAGCTTTCGCCAATAATGCCGCGTGGTGCTGCACACTCAAGTCTTCTTTTCCGCCGAAAGCACCGCCAACGAATTTATTAATTACCCGGATTTTCTCCTCAGGCATACCAAGAACCCGGGCGAGAGTATGCCGGTCATGGTGAACGCTTTGGGTACCTACATAAACGGTAATACTGTCTCCCTCTGGAATTGCCACGGCACTTTCCGGTTCCAGAAAAGCGTGCTCCTGGAAGGGTGTTTCATAGGTATTGGTCACCACATGGGCGCATTTGGCCAAAGCCTCTTCGACATTACCCCTGCTTACTGCAGTGGTGCTCAACAAGTTACCTTTGGGATGAATTTTCGGTGCTCCCTCGGCCAGGGCTTCTTTGGGCCCGGTGATTGGTTCTAGCTCCTCATAATCCACTTCGATCAGATCTCTTGCTTCTTCCGCTTGCTCCGGAGTAGGAGCAGCTACGATGGCTAAAGCATCACCAATATAACGGGTTTCTTCCCCTACAGGCACCATAGTAGGCCAGTCGTTGATAATGTAGCCCTGATAGTTTTCACCGGGAATATCCTCCGCTGTAAGCACGGTAACTCCGGGCAAGGCTTTAGCCTTGGAGGTATCAATATTCTTGACTAACACTCTGGGTTTGGGCGTCCTCAGCACTTTAGCATAAAGCATGTGGGGCAGGAACAGATCGTCTACATACTCAGCCGTACCCAATACTTTTGGGGCGGCATCCTGACGAATAAGCCGTTCGCCTAAACGGCCCATGCCTGCATATTTTTCCGGCGCTACCTCTCCCCGGAAAGCTTTGGCCGCCAATAAAATGGCGTCAACAATTTTCCGGTAGCCGGTACAACGGCAGATATTAAATCTAATGGCTTTCTTAATCTCATCTTCCGAAGGATTCAGGTTTTTGTCCAACAAGCCTTTGGCACTGATCACCATTCCCGGAATACAAAAACCGCACTGAACCGCTCCGGCCACGGCAAAGGACCAGGCGTAAATTTCCTTTTCCTTATCGGACAAGCCTTCAACCGTCAAAACCTCTTTGCCTTGAACTTTTGGCATTTTTACCGTACAGGCCCTAGTGGCTTTGCCATCGATCAGTACGTTACATGCACCGCAAGTTCCTTCCGAACAACCGTTTTTGGCGGAGGTCAACCTGGCTTCACGACGCAAATACTCTAACAAATTCCAGCTTTCCTGTGCTCCGTCTACCTGAACTTCTTTTCCGTTAAGGGTAAATTGTATCATTACTTTTCTCCCTCCTCGCCCTTATTTGGGCTACAGCAAATGGAATTCCATTTGCTGTAACACCAAAATAACGGTTTAAATGGTAATTGCAATTAAAATCTTTCCCATGCCTTAGCAGCCAATTCCCGAGCTTTAGCCGCAACTTCCGCTTCGTCCACAAATAAGAGCTCTCTGTTTTTCATGACTACTTTACCGTTAATAATGGTGGTTTCTACTGCACGACCGGATATACCGAACAGGACATGCCCGTAGAAGTTACCGGAATGAACCGGAGTCCAGGGATGATAATCGACGACGATGATGTCTGCATAAGCTCCGGGCGCCAGTTTACCCACCGGTTTGGGGAAAAACTTGGCGGCAATTTTCTGGTTGTTGGCAAAGACCATTTGGGGTACTTCAGCCCAGGAAGCAGCGGGATCTTTCGGAGCGTGTTTATGCAATACGTTGGCAACTTTGACACTTTCAAACATGTCAGAAGTAAAACCGTCGGTACCTAAACCTAAAGTGACTCCTGCATCCAGCATTTTCTTAATGGGAGATACGCCAACGGCATTACCCATGTTGGATTCCGGGTTGTGCACCACATTAGTACCTGTTTCAGCCAGCAACTTGATTTCGTTGTCGTCCACATGGACGCAATGGATCGCCAAAGTTTTGGGACCTAAAATACCGAAACTGTTCAGTCTTTCCACTACTCTCTTGCCGCACCGCTTCAAGCTGTCTTCCACATCTTCGGGACCTTCCGCAGTATGGACATGGAAGCCGGAATCCAATTCATCGGCAGCTTCCTTGGCCCTTCTCAAAGTATCGTCACTTAAAGTAAAGGAAGCATGGAGACCAAATGAAGCAGCCAGCATTCCGCCTTCGTTATTTTCTTTAACTCTCTTCAAGAAAGCCACGTTTTCATCGATACCATCTTGAATAATCTTTTCTCCGTCCCTGTCCGACAACTCATAGCACAAGCAAGACCGGACTCCGTTTTCCAAAGCAGCCTTGGCCATAATATCCAGGCTTCCTCTAGCCGCAAACGGGCTTGCATGGTGGTCAAAAATAGTGGTCACACCGCATTTTACGGAATCAATGATCGGCAACATAGCACTGTAATAAACATCTTCCAAGGTCAAAACCTTGTCCAACTTCCACCATAATCCCTCCAGAATATCGCCGAAAGTCTTCGGGGGAGCTCCCTTGGAAGGAATTCCTCTGGCAAAAGTACTGTAGAAGTGATGGTGAGCGTTAATCATACCGGGCATAATCACTTTGCCGTTGGCATCCATGAATTCAGCCTGGGGATATTTTGCTTTCATTGCTTGGGTATCGCCAACTTCCTTGATCGTAT
>JAAYOX010000199.1 GCA_012520135.1 Clostridia bacterium | reverse complement strand
TCCTCTCTCCTTAGTTAATGTGTTTTGCCCTGCTATCATTTTAACTTGCTAAAGTGTTTTTAGTCAAGTCTTCCTTTAAATTGTGTATACTGAAATCAATTCAATTGGGGAAGAATCTAATACATATGTGAAAATAAAAGGATGGATTGATATGAAAATGTTGTCTCCCTTTATAGAAGGGGTTGATATACCTTCAACGGTTATCGATCTTTCTCGCCATTTTCCCGAATTGTCCATGGTGGATGCCAAGCTGGAAGCCGAATTTAATAAACATTCGGGACCTGTGCAAGAGATTTCCCACCGGTTGCTTAATGCAGGAGGTAAAAGAATTCGTCCGCTATTAGCCTGTATCAGCGGACGCCTTTTTCAAGTGGATCCGGAGGACGTAATTACTTGTGCCTCTGCCATTGAATTAATCCACATGGCGTCCCTAGTTCATGACGATATCATTGACAATTCGGATACCCGAAGAGGCATGCCCTCTGTCAATGCCGCCTGGGGAAATCATGCTGCCGTTCTGACCGGTGACTTTTTGTTTGCTAAAGCCTTTGAGCTGTTGTCCGCTCCCCATTTGCAGCCGGTTCTAAAGCAAGTAGTTGAGGCCATCAGTTCCATGTGTGAAGGGGAAATAGAGCAATCTCTGGCTAAAGGCGATATAAACCAGTCAGAAACTCAATACTTGGAACGGATTAACAAAAAGACCGGGAAGCTCATTGCTGTCAGTTGCTCAGTGGGGGCCCTTCTGATAGGTACCGAGCCTGTGAAGCGACTTTCATTGGAGGATTATGGCAAGTGTTTAGGCTATGGTTTCCAAATAATTGATGATGTTTTGGATTTCACTGGAGACAGTCAATCCCTGGGTAAACCGATTGGACTGGACTTAACCCAAGGATATGTTACCCTGCCAGTAATTAAATTATTGGAACACCCTGCATACAGCGATAGAATCAAAATCCTTCTACATAAGTTGCCCCCAACTGCTGCCGAAATGGAAGAAATAGTCGCTGCTCTTAATGAATCCGGTGCTCTTGAACAGGCAAAGCAGCAAGCAAAGATTTTTATAGAAATGGCTAAAGAGCAATTAAGGGTTTTTGAGCCATCAGTGGCGGTTACCGCGTTATCTCTATTAGCAGACAACGTATTAGATAGGATTGATTAAAAAAAGCATCGGACCTCAAAAACTTGATATCCAATGCTCAGACTGTAGACATAAGCAAAATCGATGATGTTAATCAAAGGGCTGAATTGGAGCCAAAATCAAAAGAGCAAAGGCGACAGAGCTCATCCCCAAACCGGGCTCCTCTGAAGCCCGGGATTAACATCGATTTGGTTTTGAGAGTTTGTCAAAAAGCAAGGCATTGGGCTTCAAAAATTTAGCGCCCAATGCCCAAACATAAGGAACAGTATTTTAAGTTAATTACCGGTCAATTTCCCCAGATCAAAACTTTGATTGTTTAATTGTCCTCTTAATTTCATGGCATCATAAATCCGCTGTACTGCTAACTGAATAGCCGCTTCCGTGGGACTGATTTTTTCTTCAGTGGCGATTTTATTGAAATCCTGGAAGCTGGCCTTGATCCGTTCGCCGACGAATTCCAATACTTCTTCTTGTTTGGCAGGTTTGGCACTCAAAGATGCCGCATACTCTAGATTAGAAGCCACTACGCCACCGGAATTAGCCACAATATCCGGGAAAATGTAAACTTGTTTTTCTTCGAGTATAGCCATTCCTTCCGGTGTAGCCGGCATGTTAGCGGCTGAAACGACAGCCTTGGCATTAACTCCGGGGGAGGTTTCCTTGTTCAATACATGTCCCCCTGCAGCAGGAATTAAAACATCTACCTCCATTTTGAATAATTCTTCGTTAGTTAGAGACTGATTGTTGAATCCTTTAACTGTACCATGCTGTCCGGCGTACTTAAACAAGGCGGGAACATCAAGGCCGTTGGGATCCTGAACACCGCCGAAAATGTCCACTACACCCATGAGTTTAACACCTTGTTCTGCCAAGTAAAGAGCCGCATAAGAGCCAACATTGCCAAAGCCCTGCATGGCAATTTTAGCCTGATTGGCAGGAATACCTAAATAATCTAAAGTCTCTAAAACGGCAGTTGCTACCCCATAACCGGTAGCTTCTCTCCTGCCTGCCAGCCAACCGTTAATACCTTCCGGTTTCCCGGTAACAGAAGCAGGTTCCCCGGTAACGCTGCTGATTACGGCCATTTCCGGTCCACCGGTACCCATATCGGGAGCAGGCACATAAGTACGGCTCCGTAATAGCTCTTTATGTAAGGTAGCATATTTGGCGATAATGGCTCTCTTGATGATACCCTCAAATTCCAGGTTTCGCTCCTTAACACCGAAAAGCTGGTAAAGGGCATTCATATCTACCTTAATGCCGGATTTACCTCCTCCGAACTCAATCCCGGCAATGGCTGTCTTTAAAGACATGAGACGGGCCAGTTCACTGGTTTCCCAAACATCAACGTCATTGGCCATCCTGATACCACCCTTATAGGGTCCCCTGGCGTTATTATGCAATACTATACAACCGTAGGGGCTGATAACTTTCCCGAAGATTTCCACGGGTAGCCGGAACACCAATACCTGATCCGGTTGAATCAGTTGGGTGATAACATCGACAGGATACCCCAGCCTTTCTCCGGCACGCTTCACCAATTCACTGGAAACGTTGTCCGGTTCCTTACTACAAAGTACATGTTCAATGCCCATCAATTCTTCATCATGCATAATGACAGCAAACCCCCTTGTTTCATTTTCACGGTTATATTCTACCGAAACAGATGTAGATAAACAACATAAAATTGTGTATACTTGTAGTTTTGCAGCGTTTTCCGGCTATAGTTTGTTTTTTTGCCGGAGCTTTTGGCAGATCCAATGAAGCAATCTAACTCTCGGGCCCCCCTTTGCTAAAAGTTTGAGACTTATTTCCCTCTTATCTCCTTGTAATGCTTTAGGGTCTGAAAGATACATAGCTAATAAGCCCTCTACAACTGTTACGTGGAATAAAGGCTCAGGTAAAGATTTTGCTTTGGCCAAAGATTGTTCTAAAAACAGCTTCAATCGTTCCTCACACTGTTTCCTGTCCTGGTAGTAAAAGACAAAATTTAAGTCTCCTCCTGCCCTGTCCTCCTCCTGATCGATAAAGTAATCCAACAAGATGTGAAGCCCTGTAATCCACGGGAAATAAGCAGCTTTAATTTTCTGAACTTGGGAGCCGGGCAAATCCGGCGAAGACGATGCAGCAGCCAACATAAACATCCCCAGGGTGGAACCGGTGGCAGCTGCAAATTCCCAAGGAGACAACTCGGAAGGTTTGTGTTGATTGGCCCAGTTCAATAAACGCTCTTCCCGAATTGTCCAATCTATATGTTTCAAGCTTTGCAAGTCCGAGTAAAGCCCGGCTAGAGCTAAAATTTCATTCTTTACTTGCCGGTAAGCAGGGAAATGCCCTGTGATCACCTGTTGACTATTATTTACTAGGGACAGGAGATAACCCCCGTCGTCTTTATAAGGATAGTATTTGTAATAATCTTGGTGAGCTTCTTGGTCCGGGTCCAGAGCCGTAATCATGGCCAGGTGGAGTTGCCTGAAAGACTGTTCATCACTAACACCGGCCCGGTCACAAAGATTATCCAAATAATCACTGATGGTCTGCAGGGCCACTACGAAACTGACAAAAGAGCCGGTCTCCACTCCCGGATACAGAGCATAAATGCTACCTCCCTGAGCGTGAAACCGTTTACCTCTAATGCTGGCTTGGGCCTGGACCCTTAATTCTTCACATGGGCAGTTTTGCAACCGGGTTAAATAGGCTTCCAACTCCCTGTCCACCAAAGGGAAAATTTTTGTCACAAAGGACTTGATCAGATTCAACTGCCGCCACTCTCTCAACATGAAACCATCCTCCGCTAAATGCTACTGCCCCTAGTGTTGCCTGGGAGTAAAAAATTAAACAAAAGGCCGCCCATTTCAGGGCAACCTTTTTTATATGGCAAAGGTATGCTTGCCGATTCTTTTGATCACTTGCCTGGACCATATCCATTTACTGGTGGATTTCTCAGGATTGTAGTAATATAAGGCTCCTCCACTGGGGTCTTGACCTGCCAAAGCAGCCTTAACCGCCTCATATGCTTGTTCGTCGTACCCCAGGTTAATCTGCCCGTCAGCCACTGCAGTAAATGCCAGGGGCTCATAAATGATTTTTTCCACTTCATCAGGAAATTCCGGGTGTTCCATCCGGTTAACGATTACCGCCGCCACCGCGACTTGACCTTCAAAGCTTTCCCCTCTTGCTTCTCCATATACAGTTCTAGCTAACAGTTCCATATCCTCTTCAGAGAGGTCCTTTTTTATGGTTTCAGCTTCAGTAGCTACTATCCTATGCTCGTTGCCATTCTTCAGATTCTCATCGAAGAACAGCCACAAGCCCAGTAAACCACCAATTCCATAAAAACAGATTAACAGTGTTGCAACCAGCTTTTTCATGGCTATCCCTCCTCAATGATAATCAGTGCTTACTTTAACACAGCTGCTGTTAGCCCGGCAAGATCCAGTTCCAGTCAAATTGGTAACAATTGCATATCTTGGACATCTTACCTTTATCAAACAACTGCGTAATCTATTAGTGACACATTATACCGGAGGTGATTGCCGTGACTACAACGACAGGCTATTATGATAATGATTGGTGGTTATGGTTGCTGTTTATTATTATCATCATCTGCTTCCTCTTCTTCGCCCACCACTAATGCCGGGTTCATTTGACACATTTGTGACCATATGTTATAGTTATTTCTGCGGGGTGGAGCAGCTGGTAGCTCGTCGGGCTCATAACCCGAAGGTCGTAGGTTCAAATCCTTCCCCCGCAACCAAATTAAGTTCTTAAGCCGCCGGCAAACGCCGGCGGCTTTTATGATTCTTTATGATACTTTTATCTGCCGGCCCTCCTCATCCACCCGGTAGCTCATACCCCGCCAAGTCAATGTGCCCGTGCGTAAAACCTGCAGGTAGACGAAGAGAAATAAACCATCCATTACCGGCAATAGAAAGGTCTCTACACCGGACGTACCTGCCCGGCGAGAAATCATAAAAGCGGTTAACATTTTGCCAGACAGGTGAATAACGCCTGCCAAAATCAACGTAGGTTTCATTAAAACAAGACCTAACAGCATCATGGGAAAATAGAAATATGCTACCGCTAAATAAGGTATTTCCAAAGCCAGGTGAAGCATTTTCCGATAAATGATTGCTCCCCTGGCCAGCAGGCTGAAAGCATCTTGTTTAGTTTTAGCTCCTACCGGGGAGTAGATTTCAGGCCCGATGGCTACCTGATAGCCGGCTTCTTTAACCAAGAGCCCCAGCTTTACATCCTCAACCAAGTAATCGCCAATCGCCTCCATACCGCCGATTTCCTCAATCACTTGTTTTTTAATCGCAATAGTACCTCCCGCTACTCCTAATTTGAAAAGAGTAGCATAGGGTAGCCACTGAGCCAGGATGGTTGCATTGAGCTGAAGCATGTAGATTAAAGCCCAAAACCCTTTAGCTCCCACATGGATGGGAAGTGCCGATACCAGACCAAGCTTTGGGTTATTTAATTGAGAGGCAATCCGGGCTACGAAATCCGGTTCAACCCGCATATCGGCATCGCTCAGGATCAAACAATCGTATTTAGCCATTTGAATCCCATAATGTAGATTGCTTGATTTCCCGGTCATAGGTGTTTTTACAGGATTGACGGTAACCCTGATATCAAGCTGGGGATAGTCTTTTTGCAGCTTTCGAACCAACGACAGAGCAGGGTCTTGCGGATCTTGAAAGGAGAAAATCAATTCATAAGGCACCGTCAATTCCTGAACGCAAAAGGAAGCAAAATTCTCGTAAGCTCCGGCATCCAAACCTTTTACCGGCTTAATTACCGAGATGCCCGGCGGCTCCTGGCCCTTTTTTATGGAACGGCAACGGTTTAAACCAATTGCAAAAGCAAAAAAATGGAGAAATATAAAACTGCCCAAGATAATTCCCAGGGTAATAAACATCATCTTCCCCCTTATCTGCTGGAAAATTAAAACTATTTTGTCATCACTAGGAGGAATTCTACTTTGCCGGGCGAATACCTTTTT
>JAAYOX010000198.1 GCA_012520135.1 Clostridia bacterium | reverse complement strand
CCCGTTGGCACGGGAATACCCAAGTTCTTATTATTCAATTGTTTAATTAAAATCATACTCCAAGATGAGCCATTTAGCAATAGCTTTTTTGCCGGATTTGCCCGGGGAAACACTGTTCAAGCTTTAATGGCAGAAGGACGCCTGAGTCCTTTGGCGCCTACCAACAACACCGGCAGGTAACAAAACATAACAACTGCAAAAGCTATAAACAAACTTTTTAAACTCCAGATATCTACAATAGCTCCCCCAATTAAAGGACCCACAGTATAGCCGATAGAAAAGGCCGTATTATTAAAGCCGATGGCAGTACCGTAACTGGCATTGCGGTTTTTTTGCAGCATGGCATCGGCAAGCATTGCCGGTATGGGTGCCGTAGTTAAACCATGGGTTAAGCCCAAGACGGCCATTGCCACCATGCTCATGGCAATGGTGCCGGCTTCTGAAAATAAGGCAAAAGCCAACGCCATGGCCACTATTCCCGTGGCTATCGGGAACACCCGCCCTACCGCATCAGACAGCCTGCCGAAGACAGGCTGAGCAATAAGGCTGGCTATCGCCATGGCCGCAAACAACCACCCGATGGTGGTAGAACTGGCACCGAATTTATGGTTAAAATAACCAGGCAGCAAAGGATCAATAAAGCCCAGACCCATAGAGGCCAGCAGCATGACACCGCAGCCTACCAGCAAGACCTTGTTACCCAACAGAACTGCCAAAGAACCTTCGCCCGATACTTTTTCCTCCGCTACAGCCCTTTCTTCGGGCTCTTTAATTACAATGACAGTTGCTATCAATACCAGAACCGTAATGAGAGCAGACAACAAGAAAGGCGCTGCATAACCGCCCCAGTCATACAAGATCCCCCCTGCTACCGGGCCGAACAGAAAACCGAAGCTATTGCCGGCCATCGCCAAGCCCATTTTTCCCCCTCTTTCTTTAGGGGGGTACATGTCGGCAATCAGGGCCGGGCCCACCATCCAGGTAGCGGATGCGGCTATCCCTTGAAGCAGGCGAATCAGAACTAACATGATAAAACTTTTAGCAAAGGTAAAGGCAACGGTAGTGATAGTTAAACCTACCATACCCAGGATCATAATGTTTCTCCGGCCAAAACGATCGGAAAGAACACCCATCGGTATCGACAGGAATAAAAAGACCGCCGAATAGGCGGCAAAAATCGCCCCCAGTTGAAAAGAAGACAAATCTAATGTATCTGCATATAAGGGTAGAACAGGTACTACCACTCCCCCGATAAAACTGTCTACGAAGATGGTTAGGGCTACCACTAATAATGCTTTGCTGCGATAAGACATGAAAATCCTCTCCTTGCTTTACACCGGTTACTGTAACTACATTTATTAAGCCCCATCAACTACTATACTACAACAACCGGTTTTCGCAAAGAGTTAGCATCCAACCATCTTCCATTATGTCAACTCTCTTTAAGGTTTTTTCTGTCCTTTATGGGCACGATGAGAATTGCACAATCGGGGCAAACAGTTTGGCAGTTCTTGCAGGCAGTGCAGGGTTTCCCATGTCCCGGTTCTACGGTAGGAGTGCCAAAAACGCCTAAAGTATCGGACCAGCCGATAGTATTCACCGGGCATTTTTGGATGCACAAGCCACACCCTTTGCAAAGTCCCGGATACAAGTGAAAAATACCTTTACCGTCCTCATAGATTATAGGTTTAAAGGCTACCGCCATCATCTTATCCTCCTACAGTAATCCCTGCACCAGGTTGATCCCCCTGGACAAGGCGTTAAAATTCATTTCCCGTAATTCAGGTTTTTGCTCGAACTTATAGCCTAATTTATTTTCGATCGCTTCCCGGGCCTGTTCCTCCGTCAACACTTGACTGAGGCCGATAATGGCACCCATAATAATAATGTTGAATACCCGGGGATTAAACTCTTCCTTAGCAATGGCAATAGCCGGGATCGGAATGATTTTTTTGGCTTGCCGGGGTAAATCTTCTTCCGTTGCCTTAGTACTTTCATCGTAAATAAAAACGGTTTCCGGGCCTACATACATCCCCGTTCTCAATACTGCCCGGTCACTCAACGCAACTACCATGTCCGCAGTTTTGAATTTAGGGGCTTCGATGGGTTTGGAACCAATCTGTACAAAAGCAATAGAGACACCACCCCTTTGCTCCACCCCAAAATTAGGGATATAGATAGCTTCCCTGCCGCTATCGTAAGCCCCCTCCGTCAAAATCATAGCTACCGATTGAACTCCTTGTCCCCCTTCTCCAGCCATGGCAAGTTTGAAATTTTGTCCCATGCTATTCCTCTCCTTTCTCAGGAGCTAATTCTCCTACGGGGAAATAGCCGTGCATATCCTGTTCTAGGAATTTCCAAGTTTCTTCCGCATTAGTTCTCCAATTGGTGGGACACAGGGATAAGGCTTCGATAAAAGCAAAACCTTTGCCGGACACTACGTTTTCCAAACCCTTTTTAATGAATCTCTTCAGTTGGGGCAGTCGGGATACGGTACCCCGGGCTACATAAGCACTATCCGGGGCTATGGCCCTAATCATCTCCGGTCCCAGGGTAGGTTTGCCGGTGGTTTCCGGTTCCCGCCCATAAGGAGAGGTTTCCGTCTTCTGCTTGGGCAAAGTAGTAGGCGCCATTTGTCCCCCGGTCATGGCATACAAAGTGTTATTAACCAGGAGCACCATTATTTTTTCATTGCGGGTTGCAGCGTTAACTAGGTGTTGGGAACCGATGGCATAACCGCCTCCGTCCCCCATATAGGCAATCCCCACCAACCGGGGATTGGCACGGTGAAGCCCCACAATTACCGGGGTTACCCGACCATGGTGGGCCTGGACCGTATCCAAATTAAAAAAATCCCAAGCCAGCAGAGAGCAACCGATATCGCAACCAAAAACCGTTTTATCTTGAATACCCAATTCCTCGATACTTTCTCCTAAAGCCTTTAACACTAAAGGATGACCGCAGCCGGGGCAAAACTTGTGGGGTTTTGTTTCAGAACGCCAAACCACCGGCATGGGGGGTTGAGGCAGTGTTGCCACAAAAAAACCTCCTTTATCTTCCTCGTACTTGTTCCACTACTTCTTCTGCCGTAATTCCTTCTCCCGGACGGAAATAACCGGTAACCGGAACGGATAGGTCATATAATTCCTCTTTGACCATACCGGCCAACTGTCCCATGGAGGATTCCACCACTAACACCCTCCTAGCCTTGGCAACGGCTTCTTTTAACGCCTCTCCGGGAAAAGGTCTTAAGGTAATAGGACGAAAATGCCCCACCCGGTAGCCCTGTTCCCGTAGAACCCGCACCGCTCCTTCCGTAGCCCGGGATACAATGCCGTGAGCTACCAGGACCAGTTCCGCATCCTCTGTTTCCATGGCCTTGTATTCCACTACTTCCGGGGCAATCCTTTTGTATTCCTGATCCATATCCATGACTACTTGGTAAAGCTCGTCTTCCATGTTATAGGTGTTTCGCAGGTGACGAGGATCCCGGTCCACACCGGGGATACCGGTCCCTCCCAGCAAAGGCTCCGTTTCCACCATCTTGATGCCCCGCTCCTCAGGATCGTAAATAGTTAAAGGTTCCCTCATTTTAGACTGGTAACCGTCGCTCAGGATAAAGGTTGGAAACCGGTACTTCCAGGCTACATTAAAGGCTTTGATAGTGTAATCAAAAAGGTCCTGCTGACCTGCTGTGGAATAGACCAGGCGATAACCTTCCCCGTTACCACCAAAGCAGGTAAGTCTCGTTTCTTGTTGAGAATAAATTACCGTAGCGGTGGAAGGACCTCCCCGTTGGCAAATAACCGTCACCATAGGAATCCGCATCATCTCTGCCATGGAAAGAGGCTCCTGCATTAATATTGTTCCGGGACCCGCCGTACCGGTAAAGGCTCTTTTACCGGCCAAGACCCCTCCAATACAAGTAAATCCGGCGGAAAGCTCATCTTCCGTCTGCAAAAAACCCCTGTCATATTTAGGGGCCATTCTGGTCCAGTAGTGCATAATTTCGTTTTGAGGAGTAATCGGATACCCGTACATAATATGGGCTCCTGCCGCTAAAGCTGCCCAGGTAACCGCTTCATTGCCGGTCATAAAAGCCCGCTTCTCTCCTACAATCGGCTTATCTGCCATTCCTTGACCTCCTATCATCTCATTTACCAAAAAGCTTCCGGCATGTACCGTTTTATTTTACGAACAGGATTACCCATACAATCCGCCGTTCCCAACCGGACACCGATGTCTTCCACGGCGGAAGTGGCCACTACCGGTAACCCAAGTTTTTTGGCGGCCCCGGTAACTACTTTAGCCCCTTCCTGAACTACCGCCACTGTAGTCTCATCACCGAGATGGGTATTATTGATCAGCCCTGTCACCCTGCCTAGACTCTGTACATAAGCAATAATATTTTCTACAGTGCCGGTAACCGGTCTGGATATATTGATGACGGCCAATACCTGCAAATAAGGATGTTGGCTAGCTCCTTCCAAGAGATTTAAGGTTTTCGCTCCCTCCACACCGTAGCCGCTATCAATGATGATGTCATGCTGACGACGTAACGCCCAGCGGATGTCCGGTCGTAACGGATAACCTGCCTCTCCAAGACCGATGGTTTCATCCGTTTGCCAGGTAAGTACTTCCAACCCCGTCTTCTCCAGCTTTTGTTTCAGCGGCCTTAAGGTATAGAAAGGTTCTACCAAATCCAAATCTACCAGGGTTACTTGCCGCCCTCTTTCCAGCAAGCTCAAAGCTCGATTGACGGCATTTTCGCTTTTACCTCCGGCATATTCCCCCACATAAGCCTCTACTACGGGCACATCTTTCCCGTTAATATGACTCACCTCGGATTTATTATGCACTTTTATCCAGTCATTTATGACAGACGGCAAAAATAATAACCACCACTTCGTGTCTGAAGTGGTGGTTAACTCACTTGAGGCCTACTGGTGTTAATCGAAGGGCTGAATTGGAGCCATAATAAAAAGAGCGAAGGAGCCTGAGGGACAATGCCGACGGCATGAGCACCCGCAGGGTGCGATTTCGGAGGCATCCGAAGGCGATAGAGCTCATCCCCAAACCGGGCTCCTCTGAAGCCCACGATTAACATCAGTTAGGCCGTAAAGAGTACACCATCAAGTTTAAATGCCAACAGTGGGTTATTATTTATAACAAAAACTGCATGATAATTAACAGGATCAGGCCGGGTATCCCCAGAAAGCCTGCGATCAGAATAGTAACTAAATTAATTGGAATGACGATGGACAAAAAGGCACCGATAAAGTTGAAACCCCAAAGGAGAAGCAGCCCAAACATTGAATTGACTACCAGCTTTAAAGCCAGCTTCAATGGCTTAAGTAAAATACGGCTCACCAGGTAAACTAAAAACACCAGAAAAGCAACAGCAAACAATACTTGCATGGAATCTGCCATGGGCTATCCCTCCGTTAACGAAACCTTTTCATTTTCCTTGTCCGCCTCTTTCAACCCGCCGGTAAACTCGGGAGGCCAAATTCCATCGGGATATTTATTCCCGAACATCTTGATTAAATGAACCAGCCTTCTTTCCGCCGCCTCCATGTTATAAATGGCAAAATCAATCAGAGCCGGTTCTGTTACTTCATTAAAATACCGTTTGGCAATCTGCCAATCCAATTTAGCCTCTTCCATCACCATCATATCTTTAAGGTTCTCCGCTGGCAAAGACAAGCTTTCCTCCGCCAGTCCTAAATACTCTTTTACTCCCGCCAACCAAGAACAGTACTTAGAAACCCCCATTATTCTCCCTCCCTAATTCATTAAATGCTTATGAAAAAGAAAAGGAGAATAGCACTGTTTGTCCTTTCTCCTAGAGATCTTTTTTAAATATTTTTATAGCTTGAGTAATGTCATTGGCGTAGTCGTCGGCTCCGGTATATTCTTTTACTACCCGGTCTACCGGATAACCGCCTACAACTACTTTAATCTTCTCCCGAAGCCCTACTTCCTTTAGCAGGTCAACCACTTTCTTGGCTGAGCCTACACAAAATGTTAACAACACACTCAAACCTAAAAACCTGGCTCCTGTTTCATTAACTGCTTGCACAAACTTCGCCGGTGGTACATTTACGCCTAAATCATAAACCCGAAAACCATTGGAACGAAGCAAATAGACTACTAAGTTTTTACCTATATCGTGAATATCTCCCTCTACGGTGCCCATGACGATAGGCACACCATTAGGGGGGTTCTCATAGATAATATGGGGTTCCAACAACTCCATGACCATTCTGAAAATTTCTTCGGACATAATCAAATCGGATAAAAAATATTCACCATTGCTGTATCTTTGTCCTACGATTTCCACGCCTTTCCGGCAATCTTCTACAATACTGATACTACTGCGTCCCGATTCTATAAGTTCTTTTACTATCGCCAGCGTCTGCTCTTCGTCCAAATCGGCCATGGCCTTAATCAACCGGTCTTCCATCGTAGTGCCTCCATATTATTTATCCTTCTTTACTGTGCCAGCCATCATAGGCCGTCAGTTGGTATCGATCGCCCCGGTATACAGATTTACTCCAGCCTACCGGCTGATGTTCAGCATTATAAACGGTTTGTTCCATCACAAATACGGGTGCTTTGATGGGGATTTGCAGGATAGACGCTTCTTCCTTCGTGGCCACCGAAACTTGCAGCACCTTTTTAGAACTTACCGGCATACTGTCACTGTGAGCAGAAACCAGTTTCGTCAAGGAAGGGTCTTGAAGCTCAGACTCTAAAATCGGTTTTCTTTTAGTATAAATAGTGTATTTTCTTTCATAGGCCAATGGCTCGCCTTCTGCTGCCAGCACCATCCTGAAATACAAGAAGCGAGTATTTTCGTCAGAAATTTGAAACTTGTTCATCAACTGCTGATTGGCTCTTACAATCCTTGCTTCCAGTAGGGTGGCCTTGCCGGTCAAGCCCCTCTCCTTAATCTCCTGGTTATAATTGTCCAATTCAAAAACAACATTATCCAATTTGGGAACAGACACAAAAGTGCCTTTACCCTGCTGAGTATAGACCATTCCGGCCGCCACTAATTCACCTATGGCTTTGCGAACAGTCATCCGGCTGATCCCAAACTGCTGGGCCAATTCCATCTCAGTAGGCAAAGCTTCCCCTGGCTGAAGTCGTCCTGTTTGAATTTGCTCTTCAAGGAACTTAGCCAATTGATAGTAGATGGGTATTACAGAATTTTTGTCGATGGCTAATTTGTCCTGCACTTTCTTTGCACCTGACTTCATTGGTTTACACCTTGATAATTTAATATAATACCATAAAAAATAAAAATTACCACCCGTTTCTCTCTATTCCGGGCGAATACTTTGGCAATTCGATACGGAAAGGACCGCCATATATGCGGTCCCTCCACTAATCAACCAACAATTCACTACGATGAGCTTTTAGGTATTTCCGGCCAAATCTATCCTTATTCAATAGCAAATCAGTAGTATATACTGCAGTAGTAAGTTTCCGGTCAGTAGAATCCATGATAGCTGCATCCATTCCATGAGCCATGCAGATGGTCAGGAAATACCTGTTGATCAGCTTTCGATTGGGCATTTGGTGAGAAACATTACTCAATCCGGAAACGGTTTTCACTTGATACTTTTCTTTGATTTCCTTAAGACATTGGAAAAAGAGAACTCCATTGTCACTGCTTACTGCCAGAGGAAGCACAAGGGGATCAATATACAGTTCGTTTAAGTCAATGCCTTCTTGCTGCAAAACTTGCACCAATTCCCCGGCAATTCTGATCCGTTCTTCCGCACTTTTGGGAATGCCGTTGTCATCCATCGTCAAACCAATGACGGCACAGCCATACTTCTTAATCAGGGGCAGCATGCCTTCCAACCGGGCTTTTTCCATACTGATGGAATTAAGCATTGCTTTACTTTTGCAATGTTCCAATCCTCGTGCTGCTACCTCCGCATCAACAGTATCAATACAAAGAGGAACATCTACTACTTCCTGGACTACTCCTACAATCCACTCCATATCTTCTATTTCGTTATTACCTTGAGCCGTATTTACATCTATATAGCCGGCTCCTCCCTCAACCTGCCTGCGGGCTAAGTCCTGCACAAAAGCAACGTCCCTGTTTTTAATCGCTTCCCTTACGGAAGGAAT
>JAAYOX010000197.1 GCA_012520135.1 Clostridia bacterium | reverse complement strand
CAAAAACTGGATAGCATCGTTAATTATTCAATATTGGCCAGACCCGGACAGCTGCTTTACGCCCATAAGCAGGGTATAGAGTATATAAGTAAAGATCTCCGGCAGCTAATGGAGAAGTATTTAGAGGACAAAAATAATCAACTGGCCTTACAGGCCAAAAAGCTGGAATCCTTAAGCCCTTTGAAAGTTTTGGCCAGAGGTTTTTCCATTTGCCAAAGTACGGATGGCAAAATTGTCAGCAGCATCAATCAAGTTGGCCCGGGAGAGTTTGTAGAAGTCAGAGTAAGTGACGGTAGAATGGACTGTCAAGTGGTAGAGGTGAAGCCTAATCATGATTAACACTCCACAGAACCTGACCTATGAAGAAGCTTCCAAGCGTTTGGAAGAAGTAGTACTGCGTTTGGAACGAGGAGATCTTACCCTGGAAGAGGCACTGGCATCTTTTGAAGAAGCAGTGGGATTGGTTAGCTACTGCAAAAAGATGTTAAGCAGTGCTGAGCAGCGTTTAGCCTTGCTGCTGGAACAGGAAACAGGAGAGTTTAAATTGGAACCATTGTCTTTTCCGGAGGAGACAGAACGATGAAGATTGAGGAATATTTGCGACAGAAAGCATTATTGGTAGAAGAGGCTCTTTTTCGTTTTTTGCCTGAACCAACTGCATATCCTCCGGTAATCCATGAAGCAATGCACTACAGTCTATCTGCCGGAGGCAAACGGTTACGCCCCATCCTCGCCTTGGCCGCAGGTGAAGCCGTGGGTGCTGATGATTGCCGGCCCATGCTACCCCTGGCCTGTGCTTTGGAGTATATTCACACCTATTCGCTAATCCATGACGATCTGCCTGCCATGGATGATGATGATTTCAGGAGAGGGAAACCCTCATGTCATAAGGTATTCGGTGAAGGAATGGCCATTTTGGCCGGTGATGCTTTACTGACATATGCATTTGAATTGCTCACCAAGTTGGCGGCACCTGAAGGCGCTTACCAGGAAGCCTTGGTCATCAAGGTGATCGGGGAAATCAGCCGGTCTATCGGCACTCAAGGCCTAATTGGCGGGCAAGTAGTAGACCTTCAGTCCGAAGGGATTCCCATTGATATTAATGTTCTCGAGTATATTCATCGCCATAAAACCGGAGCCTTGTTTAAAACCAGCATACTAACCGGAGCTATGCTGGGAGGAGCGAAAAAGCAGCAGTTGGAAAATCTGGCGGTCTATGCTGATTTACTGGGCTTAGCTTTTCAGATTACCGACGACATTCTGGATGTGGAAGGAGATGCCGCCTTAATAGGCAAACCTACGGGCAGTGATGCCAAGAAACAAAAGGCAACCTATCCGGGTTTACTGGGCATGGAACAGGCCCGGAATGTAGTGGAGGAGTGTGTGACGAAGTCCCTGGAAGTATTAGCCTGTTTTTCAGACAAAGCGGAACCTTTACGCCTGTTAATGAGCTACATAAAGGATAGAAATCTATAATAGTACCATTTTGGTCCTTGCCCAAAAAAAAATTCAGTGATACAATTATTACTCATAACAAGTACATTTTTTTCATAGTGAGTGGTGCAGTATTCTAGTCAGAATGGCCAACTTTGAAGACGGGCCTAAAAATCCGTTAAAGGGCACATCGATGAAGTTCCTGGTGCTGGCTGCCGACGCCCCGTCGGGGGTTGGTGCTGGGAGTTAAGGGGGATAGGGCGATCTACAAGGGCATGTAGGCGTTGACCCTACCCCCGTGGAGACCCAAGTTCGTGGCTTAATCCACCGGGTTAAGGTACGGCTTGGGGGTGAAACCTGCAGCTCGGTCTTGGGGCTGGGTGCAGCGTAGCCTGCCTTGAGTGGTATAGGTGAATGATAGGCAATCATACTCTCTGGTTTACGGCCATAAACCTTTGGGTATGCTATTTGAAACCTATACTGCAAAAGAGGCTAGAAGTTGGTACATCTGCCGAGGAAATCTCCTAGACTGTTTACCTGAGGTAAGGCTTAACGGGGATTAAAGTGTGTACTAAGTGGTAATCCGGCCCTGTTAAGTGGCAACACAGCAGAGCAATCCTTAAAGGGAAACCGCCCGTAGCGGCGACGTACAGGTGGATTGTTGGGAAAGCCTGCCGGACCTAAGGCGCAAAGTTTACCCGTTAAGCTACCACTCCTACATATTAGGACTTAAGATAAAGGATGAAAGCGTTAATGGGTTATTCCAAGAATATGCCCCAAAGTACCTTGAAACATGCGTTAGTCTTAGGTTTGGGTGCTTTTTTTTTAGCAATAGTTTTGAGTTTGCTATCCCAAAGTCTGCTGTCAAAGATCAAATCTATTTTTCCCGCTCTTTTGTTATTGCTAATAATTGTACTATTGGGTATTGTTTTTGATATAATTGGGACGGCAGTTACTAAAGCCTCGGAAAGTGCTTTTCATGCCAAAGCTGCCAGGAAAATAACCGGAGCCAAAGAAGCAGTGGCTTTAGCCAAGAATGCTGACAAAGTGGCCAGTTTTTGCAACGATGTGGTTGGCGACATTAGCGGTACCCTAAGCGGTGCCATAGGTGCTGCCATAGTTATTCGCCTGGCATCCTGGGGGTTGGGGCTACCTGAAGTATTGCTGAGTACTTTAATGACTGCTTCCATTGCCGGTATAACCATTGGAGGAAAAGGATTAGGTAAGAATTATGCTTTAAGGGAAGCGGAAGCAATCATCTTTAAAGTAGGTCAATTGATTGCTTTCTTGTCCAGAGGTATTTTTCTGTCCCAGAATCGTAAAGCTCCTAAAAGGGGGAAATAAGATGCGTTTGGAGGAAATTAAGGATCCATCACAGCTCAAACACTTAAGTCTTGAGACTATGGAGTCCTTAGCCGATGCCATTCGACAGAAACTAATTTTGACAGTATCCAAAACAGGCGGTCATTTAGCTCCAAATCTGGGAGTTGTGGAACTTACCCTTGCATTGCACCGGGTGTTCAATTCGCCGGTGGACAAGATCGTATGGGATGTGGGGCACCAATCCTATGTCCATAAGATGCTCACCGGCCGGTTAGATCAAATGAGTTCTTTACGGCAATACGGGGGTATCAGCGGATTTCCCAAAACTACTGAAAGTCCTCACGATGCCTTTAACACCGGACATAGCAGCACCTCTATTTCAGCAGCACTGGGAATGGCATTAGCTCGTGATCTAAATAATGAAAAATATGAAGTGGTAGCAGTGATCGGTGACGGTGCCCTTACAGGAGGAATGGCTTTTGAAGCCCTTAATCACGCCGGCCACCTAGGGCGTCATTTGATTATAATACTAAATGATAATGAAATGTCTATTGCCAATAACGTAGGTGCCTTGTCTTCCTACTTAAGCCGGATGCGGTCGGATCCAAGATACTATAAAGGCAAGGAAGATATTGAACAAGTGTTAAAACGTTTGCCTTCTATCGGCCCCAAAGTAGTCAAGATGGCTGAAAGAATTAAAGATAGTTTGAAATACCTGGTAGTACCGGGAATGCTGTTTGAGGAATTAGGCTTTACTTATTTGGGACCTATTGACGGACATAACCTGCATAGCATGATAACCGTTTTCCAACAAGCCAAACGAATCAAAGGGCCTGTACTGGTTCATGTCCTGACTAAAAAAGGGAAGGGTTATGCACCTGCAGAGAATAATCCTGACGCTTTCCATGGAATTGGCTCTTTCGATATTTCATCGGGAAAGGCTAGGCCCAAAGACGGCCCTCCGTCTTACACAGAAGTATTTGGACGCTCTTTGACCCAATTGGCAGCTCACAATCCCAAAATAGTTGGCATTACGGCGGCAATGCCTGACGGTACAGGTTTAAAATATTTAGCCGAGGAATTTCCCGAGAGGTTTTTCGATGTAGGTATTGCCGAACAACACGGAGTCACTCTGGCGGCAGGATTGGCTATCAGCGGTTATCGCCCCGTAGTTGCTATTTATTCAACCTTTTTGCAAAGGGGTTTTGACCAGGTACTTCATGACGTATGCATGCAGAACTTGCCGGTGGTCTTTGCCTTGGACAGGGCAGGAATTGTAGGAGAAGACGGGGAGACTCATCATGGGGTGTTCGATTTGGCCTACCTTCGCTCCATACCGAATTTGCTGGTATTGGCTCCGAAAGATGAATTGGAATTGAGTCAGATGTTAACCGGCGCCCTGCAGCATTCAGGTCCTGTAGCTATCCGGTATCCCCGGGGGCAAGGCAAAGGAGTTTCCCTGGCTAAACGCTATGAACCTCTGTCATTAGGAAAATGTGAAGTACTGGAGGAAGGTAAAGATTTAGTACTGTTGGCCTTGGGACCGGTTGTATATGATGCGGCAGAGGCTGCAGAAGAACTTAAAGGAAAGGGCATCAGTTGTACCCTGATCAACGCTCGTTCTGTGAAACCATTGGATGAAGAAACATTGTTGAAGGTTTTCAGGAAATGTAAAAAAGTGCTTACCATTGAAGAACATGTATTGGCCGGGGGTTTTGGCAGTGCCGTAAGAGAAATGTTGGGCCGCCATCAACTGAATGATGTGCAAGTCGTCAGTATCGGTTTGCCTGATACTTTTGTAGCTCATGGCAACGCTAATCTCCTAAGGCAAAAATACGATCTTTGCCCGGAGGGTATTGTGAAAACCGTTCGGGAAAAATTCTATTTCAGGACAGCAAAAACAGGATTTAGTACTCTCTAGAAAACGGCGACAAGCCGTTTCTGCTTGTTGACAAATAGAGTAAGGCTGATAATGATTGGCGGAGCGGGCGTTGGGCCACAGCCGTCGGCAGCTTGCTGCCGGTAACGGCGTAGGCACTCCGCCGTAGCGAAGCAAACATTATCAACCTTACGCGGTCTAGCGAAAATGGTACTTTGTCAACAGTTTGAAACGGCGACAGGCCGTTTTTTTCTTTAACTAGGATTTGAAGGAATTTGTTAAATGGCATATACTATTGATAGATGTGGAAAGGAAGATAAGTTTTGGAGAAAAAAAGGCTGGATCTGGTATTGGTAGATAGAGGGCTGTTTCCCACCAGGCAAAAAGCTCAAGGGGCCATTATGGCAGGCAGGGTGCTGGTGGACGGCCAAAAGGAGGACAAGGCAGGCACAAAAATCCCCGTTAATGCTGACATCACTATAACCGGTCAAGATCTTCCTTATGTCAGCAGGGGTGGCCTGAAATTGGAGAAAGCATTAGCTGTGTTTCCGGTGAGTTTAAAGGGGAAAACTGTTCTTGATGTAGGAGCATCCACCGGTGGTTTTACTGACTGCGCTTTACAAAACGGCGCCCAGCGGGTGATAGCAGTTGATGTAGGCTATGGTCAGTTAGCCTGGAAACTTAGGCAGGATCCCAGGTTAACCACTCTGGAAAGAACAAACGCCCGTTATCTCACCTTAGCGGATATTGGCGGTGAACCGGTAGACGTAGTTACCGTTGATGTCTCTTTCATTTCTCTAAGTTTGATTTTACCTGCCGTAGTAGCTTTAGCTAAAGACACAGCCGATTATATATTGCTCATTAAGCCTCAATTTGAAGCCGGCAGAGATAAAATAGGTAAGCACGGGGTAGTGAAAGACCCTAAAGTTCATCAAGACGTGATCTTGCAAGTAATGCACAAAGCAGTTGAGCTAGGCCTTCATGTGGGAGGTTTGGATTATTCACCAATTACCGGACCGGAAGGGAATATTGAGTATCTCCTTTGGCTTACGAAAGGCCAAACTCCAGACTTGCCTGAAGTTTCCTTGGTCCAAGCTACGGTGGAAGCAGCCCACAATTCTTTAATATAATATCCTCCTGACATTAGCTCATGTTTTACCAGTCTGGAGAAAAGGGGCAATATCTTATTATGAGAATAGGTATGGTAACTAATCCTGAAAAGCCAAAAGCAGCATCGGTAGCTCAATATATTGCCAATTGGGCCGCAGAAACAGGGATTGAATTGGTAATCTGTGAACAATTGGATAGTTACTTGAATAACCATCCCCTTACTATATGGGCTCAAAATAACCTGGATTGTGTACTTGTTTTGGGGGGCGATGGCACTTTTTTAAGTGTAGCCCGAAAATTGGCTCCCTTGGGTATTCCTTTATTGGGTGTGAATTTAGGACACTTGGGCTTTCTGACAGGGATTGAACTGTCCGGATTGCAGCAGGGATTAGATGCTTTGGCCCAACAGGATATTCAGTTTGAAAATAGAATGATGTTGGAAGCGGAAGTTAGACGGAATGAGGCCGAGCCGGAAATTTTTCATGCCTTGAATGATATGGTCATTACTAAAGGTGCCTTCTCTCGTATGGTTCGACTTACCGTCTCGGTATCAGGTCAGTATGTGGATACTTTTCCGGCCGACGGAGTAATTGTTTCATCCCCCACGGGTTCAACCGCCTATTGCCTGTCAGCCGGGGGACCTATTGTCAGTCCTGAATTGGAGGCCATGATCTTAACTCCGATCTGCCCTCATAATTTATATTCCCGGCCAATGGTTATTTCCCCCACGGAGAAGGTAAGTATTTCTATGATCACTCAAGGTGTAGAAGCAATGTTAACGGTAGACGGTCAACAGGGCGTTTTTTTAAAACACGGTGATGTGGTGACTGTCCGGAAAGCACCTTTTTATACTCGTTTGGTGCGGTTGAAGAGCAGGACCTTTTTTGCAGTTTTAAGAGATAAATTGCAGGAGGGTACTTCAAATGACTAGTCTGTTCACCAGTCCCGTTGCCGTCTCTCACTGGTGGCTGAAAGAGTTCCTCGCTCCTGGCATGGTGGCCGTTGATGCTACTGCAGGTAATGGCTACGATACGGCATTACTGGCTGAAAGGGTAGGCCCTTCCGGACGGGTATTTGCCTTTGACATCCAACAGGAGGCATTGGAAGAAACGAAAAAACGTCTCGTTAAGCTGGGTTTGGCAGATAGGGTCCGGTTAATCGCTGCCGGTCATGAACGTTTATTGGAATATATTCAATCACCGATCAATGCCATGGTGTTTAATCTGGGATACCGTCCTCGAGGTGATAAAACTATTATCACCCGACCTGAAACCACTATTGAAGCTTTAAAAGCCGGAATGACTTTGCTGGTACCAAATGGATTAATTGTAATGACCGTTTATGTAGGTCATCCAGGCGGAGCAGAGGAATGGACAAGCTTGGAACGGTTTATTGCCGGTCTTCCCACTGAAGAATGGCGAGTAGTTAAGCTGAGGTTTATTAATCGTCCTGAACATGCTCCCTTTAACATAGGTCTGCAAAAGATTGGTTAAGGTTTAAGGTGGTGGTACTATTTGAAAACAGAAAGGCAGAGAAAAATTGTTGATATCATTACCCAGCAGGTAATCTGCACCCAAGATGAATTAGTTAAAGCCCTTGCTGTCGAAGGTTTTAAAGTTACCCAAGCAACTATATCCAGAGACATCAAGGAACTGGGGCTTATTAAAGTGCCTTCTGAGGACAATTTGTATCGTTATGCTCTACCGGCAGATACCAGAACCCCAAATCCCCTGGTAAGATTACATAAAGTATTCAGGGACTCAGTAGTAAATGTTGACTACAGCGAAAACATTATTGTCATTCGCACTTTAACCGGTAATGCCCATGCGGTGGCTGCCTGCTTAGACTATTCAGACTGGGAGGAAGTGCTGGGCACGGTGGCGGGTGATGATACTATTTTGGTGGTAGTAAAACCTAAGTCAGCAGTTGAAAAAATCTACCGAACTCTGATTAATTTGCTGGATTAGAATAGCGGAAACGGGGGCTGAACCTTGCTGGAACAACTGCGTATCGAGAATTTTGCTCTGGTGGAAAGGGCTTGCCTTGATTTCCATCCGGGTCTGAATATAATGACAGGAGAAACAGGAGCCGGAAAATCCCTGATTGTTGATGCGCTAGGCTTACTATTGGGAGAACGTGCCTCCGGTCAATATATCAGAACCGGTTCAGACCGGGCAGTGGTGGAAGGCTACTTCACCTATGAACATGAGGAAGTTGCCCATTTATTAGAGGAACTGGGCCTAGAGGCATCTCCTGATAACAGTATGATGCTGTCCCGGGAGATTGTTAAAAACGGCAAAAATTACTGCCGCATCAATGGTAAAATCGTTCCCTTGAACATGTTTCAGATGGTAGGCAGCTTGTTAGTAGATATTCATGGACAAAATGAACAACTGTCTTTGCTCCTGCCTGAGAAACAACTACATATGTTAGATTTGCGAGGTGGAGCTCAGCTTTCAGGTGTTTCAGAACGGGTAAAAAATCTATATAATCAATTGCAAAAAGTTCAGGCAGAGTTGAATGCTCTGCATGGTGATCCCGCTGAACGGGAAAAAATGATTTCCTACTATCAATTTCAACTGACTGAAATCGAGCAAGCACAGCTTCGTGACGGGGAAGAAGAAGAACTTTTACAGCGAAAGAAAATTCTGCAAAACTCTGAAAAATTACTGACAGGTACTTCCCAGGCATATGAGTTACTTTTTAAAGGTATGTCTCAGGTGTCTGCTTATGATCAATTAAGTCAAGGCATAGCTATGCTGGAACAGCTAGTTCCTATTGACGATCGCTTTAAGGATATCATCTCATTAAGTCAGAGTTGCCTGTATCAATTGGAGGAAGTAGCCAGGCAGTTGCAGGATTATCTTGCCAATGCAGATTTCGATAGCAACGAACTGGAAGAGGTTGTAGAACGGCTGGAGTTGTTAGGACGATTAAAACGGAAGTATGGAGCAACAATTGAAGACATCCTAAACTACCAGGCTGATATACGGCAGAGTTTAGCAGAGTTGGAGCAACAGGAAGGAAAAATTGCATTATTAAGCCAACAAAAAGTGCATCTGGAAGAGGAGTACTATCAAGCTGCCCATGAATTATCCGGCCTCCGCCGCAAGGCAGCGGCCATATTGGAAAAAGAAATACAAGATTCTCTGAGGCAGTTGGATATGCCGGCAGTTGAGTTTGAGTGTCGTATCACGAGCAACTCAAAAATAACCCTCTCAGGCCTCGATGAGCTTGAATTTTACATTAGTCCAAACTTGGGCGAACCACCAAAACCTTTGGCTAAGATTGCCTCCGGCGGAGAAACGGCCCGGGTAATGCTGGCTCTTAAGGCTATCCTGGCTCAGGTTGATTCAGTGGAGACAATGGTTTTCGACGAAGCTGATTCCGGTATCGGAGGATTAACTGCTTTAAAAGTCGGTCAAAAGCTGGTGCAAATAGCCCAATCCCGCCAAGTCCTTTGTATTACCCACTCGCCACAGATTGCCAGTTTTGGAGATAGCCATTTTCTTCTCTATAAGGACAGTGATTTCGGACGAACCGTCACTAACATCAAAAGGATTGAAGGGCGGGAAAAAGTAGAAGAACTTGCTCGTATGCTAGGTGGAAGAAGTGACGTAAGCACTGCCTTTAAACATGCTGAACGTCTAATTGAAGAAGCAGCACAAGTAACCAGGCTCCTCTGAAGCCCACGATTAACACCGGTTAGTAAGATGTAGTTTGACAGTAACCAGAAATGCGTTTGAAAGACGCATTTTTTTTGCAGATATTTCAATCTGCCGCCTCAATTGGGGTTTGAGGACTTTGGGATGTTTTTGTGATTATAACTGAGGTACTCCCGGGACAATTTAAAAAGGACATGGGACAAAACATTTCAAAACCAGGAGAGTGATCCTCAGTGCCCCAGCGAAGACCCTTGTTAGGTATAGTATTGGCAATTTTAGTGGTTTTAATTAGTTTTTCTCCGCAATTTAAAAGTTTCTATTCAATGCCCACATTTTTAAAACTTGGTGTGGGAGAGGAATTGGGTATTAATCTTAAACTACCTACCTGTCTGGCAGATAAGTTAAAAGTAGAAGTCGACTCTAATCCCAAAGACCTATTAAATTTAACTAATACTTCTAATAATCTATCCAATTTTTTGCAAGCAGGCACTTGTCCTATTGCTGTTAAGCCGGGAGAAGCAAACTTAAAACTAAAATTATTCGGGTTCATTCCGGTTAAAAACGTTAATGTAGATGTTCAACCACGAATTGAATTAGTGCCCGGTGGCCATGCAATCGGTATTTTATTAAAGACACAAGGCGTTACTGTCATCGGCTTCGCCCCTGTAAAAGATGAAACCGGTAAAGAACACATGCCCGGTGAAGAGGCAGGCCTTATGGTGGGAGATATCATAGAAACTGTCAACGGTACCCCTGTAGTTACCGATGAGGAGACCGCGAAAATTATCAATAATATGGGCAGCAAAGGTAAACCAATTGCCTTGGAAATAAAGCGAGGAAATCAACAAAAGAAACTAATGGTAAATCCCGTTAAATGCCGGGATACAAACCGTTATCGCATCGGTTTATACATTCGTGACAATGCTGCCGGAGTCGGTACATTAACTTTTTATCATCCTGAGACTCAGGTTTATGGTGCCCTTGGTCATGTAATTGCAGACGTAGAAATTAATAGACAAATTGCTCATGGCGACGGAAAAATAGTTAATGCAGCCATCCAAGGCATTCATCAAGCCCGACGTGGCCAGCCTGGGGAAAAAATTGGAACATTTGAAAACTCCGGTACAATCTTTGGTGATATTCGGAAAAATACTAATTTTGGCATTTTCGGCTTTATGAACCGGCCCATCAAAAACGATATTTATCGCAAGCCCCTTCCTGTAGCTTATGGTCATCAAGTAAAATTGGGTCCTGCTGAGATACTCACCGTTATAGAAGGGAACAAAATAGAGAAATTTTCCATCGAGATAGAAAAGATTAATCCTCAACGATTAAGTCATGGCAAAAACCTTGTCATAAAGATTACCGATCCTCGTCTATTGGAGGTAACGGGAGGAATTATCCAAGGAATGAGTGGCAGTCCCATTATCCAAAACGGTTATCTTGTTGGTGCCGTAACTCATGTTTTGGTAAATGAACCTTCTCGGGGCTATGGTATTTTGGCAGAATGGATGTTAACAGAGACTGATTTAATTAAAGACGCTAAAGAAGCCGCTTAACTCCGTCCAATGGCGGAGTTTTTTTGTCGGTATTCAATAAAAAGAGAATAAATTTCCATAAGTAGGAAGGAGATAGCTTTTCTACGTCGAAATCATAGAACAATAAATGGTATAACGACTTTTTTGATGGAGAGGCGGGATTTAGTTAATGGCAGACAGAATTAACGTACTGATTGTCGATGACAATCGTGAATTTTGCGACATCTTGCAAGATTATTTAGCAGAAAATCAAGAATTTTCAGTCGTAGGGGTTGCTTACAATGGTTTGGAAGCTGTAAAGCTGATTCAGGAAAAAGAACCGGATGTAGTTGTCCTAGACATTATTATGCCCCATTTAGACGGTATCGGCGTCTTGGAAAATCTAAATAATATGGAATTAGCTGTTCGCCCTAAAGTCATTATTTTAACTACCTTAGGACAAGAATTTATGACAAAAAGGACCGTTGAACTAGGTGCCGATTATTACATATTGAAGCCTTTTGATTTGGATGTATTAGGCACCCGTATTCGCCAATTGGCAAAAGGACATGTTAAAGCGGTTCAAAATACAATTAAGATTAAGAATCTGGATGTAGAGGTAACCAAAATCATTCACCAAATGGGCGTTCCGGCTCACATAAAAGGTTATCAATACCTAAGAGATGCTATTATGTTGGTTATTGATGATGTTAGTCTATTAGGTGCTGTCACTAAAGAATTATATCCCATGATTGCGGAAAAATATCAAACAACACCAAGCAGAGTAGAAAGAGCTATCCGCCATGCCATAGAGCTAGCCTGGGATCGAGGCAATGTGGAAATGATGAACCGTTTCTTCGGATACACAATCAACGTGGAAAGAGGCAAACCTACCAATTCCGAGTTTATCGCTATGGTTGCCGATAAACTCAGAATCCAAACGAAAATCAGCTAGTGTAGTTTTTGACAAATAAGAGGTCTCGATGATTTCGGAGCGGGCGTTGTGCCCACAGTCGCCGGCAGCTTGCTGCCGGTAACGGCGTAGGGGCTTCGCCGTAGCGGACAAGCATAGAGACCTTAAATAAAGAAACAAGTTTCTAGAAATCCTGCCTGCGTCAACTTACGCAGGTTTTTTTGTATGTCTTTATCACCACTTAACCATAATAAGGTTAAGTGGGGAAAAAGACAACCAGGGTGATTTTGTTGAGTATACAAGGCCGCTGTCGTGTAGATCCTCGAACTAAAGACTTGGTGCAAAGAATCTTACCCAATGAAATTGCCGTGGTAAACCATATTGATCTGGATGAAATAGCAGCGGAGTCATTACTGCGTAAAAGGATCAAAGCAT